>JAPLOP010000021.1:0-13272 GCA_026400645.1 Alphaproteobacteria bacterium
CCCGCGATCAAGTCGCGGGATGACGGGGGGTGCGGGGAGAGAAGTTCGTGCTTTTTTCTTTAACCGAATGCCATTGTGCGCCTAGCGCCCTATATGACATTGCCCCCTGGATGCAGCCAGATGGATCTGATATTGACGCTGTTCAAATCGGTGTTTTTTCTGTTCGGTTGTGGCTGAATAACAGGCCGGACATGAAACACCCTCCTTATAATGTTCGGATTCTTTGTCTGCGGCGGATATAGGCAGGCGACAACCATAGCATGTTTCGTAATGCCCCTGGATCAACCCATGACCAACAGATACACGGTGATCAAAGACATAACATTCCCCCTGCCACAAGCTTTCTTCTGGTGGGACTTCCTCTAGATATTTTAAAATTCCACCTTTTAAATGATAAACTTCTTCGAATCCCTCGGCCAACATATAGGCAGATGCTTTTTCACAACGAATACCACCCGTGCACCACATGGCGATTTTTTTATGTTTTTGTGGATCAAGGTTTTGCTTAACGTAACCAGGAAATTCCCGAAACGTTTTTGTCTCAGGGTCGATCGCGCCGACGAACGTTCCAATGCCGACTTCGTAATCATTCCGTGTATCGATCAATACAACATCTGGTTCACTGATTAAGCGATTCCAATCTTTTGGATCGACGTATTGACCAACTTGTTTGTTGGGATCAATGCCATCAACACCCAAGGTCACAATTTCTTTTTTCAGGCGGACCTTTAGTCGATAAAAAGGATAGTCATCGGCGACTGCTTCCTTGTGTTCTAAATCAGCCAGGCGTGGATCTTGTTTTAAGTGCGCCAACAATGCATCAATACCATCCCGTGGACCTGCAACGGTGCCGTTAATCCCTTCGGCTGCTAACAAAAGGGTTCCTTTGATTTTTTGTTCTTCGCAAACCTTTTTAAGGGGGGCAAGCATATCCCTGAAATCATGAAGGGGAGCAAATTTATAAAGTGCAGCAACAACAATCATCGTTTATCTCATAACAAAGTTTTTTGTGATTATAGAGCATTCTTCAGCCTAGCAAAAGATTCTTCTAGGGACGTTTGATCATTAAAATTCTGGGCCAAGAAAGCCATCAAATCCGGATACAGCTTGATGGCTTGGTCAACCTCTGGATTGCTGCCCGGGCGATAGGCGCCAAGGCGAATCATGTCCGCCATATTTTCATAGGTGGCCAAAATCTGACGCGCTTCCTTGACGATTTTTTGCTCCACCGGCGTGTGGCACCCGGGGACGGTTCGCGAGATGCTTCGCAAAATATTGATGGCTGGATAATGTCCACGTTCCGCGATGGACCGATCCAAAACAATGTGACCGTCCAAAATCCCCCGGACCGCGTCGGCGATCGGTTCGTTATGATCGTCGCCATCGACAAGCACTGTAAAAAAGCCGGTGATCGTGCCTGTTTTTCCATTTTCAGTCATCGTGCCAGGGCCGGCCCGTTCCAGTAATTTGGGAAGTTCTGCAAAGACGCTTGGTGTGTACCCCTTTGTCGTTGGGGGTTCGCCAGAGGACAGTCCAATTTCACGCTGGGCCATGGCAAAACGTGTCACGCTGTCCATCATGCACAGGACCGATAAACCTTGATCCCGGAAATATTCTGCGATCGATAGCGTTAAATAGGCTGCTTGTCGTCGCATTAAGGTTGGCTCATCCGATGTTGACACAACCACAATGCTTTTTTTAAGCCCTTCCTCACCCAATGAATCTTCTAGAAATTCTTTGACCTCTCGTCCCCGTTCACCGATCAATCCAATCACACAAATGTCACACGCGGTAAAACGCGCCAACATCGACATCAGCATTGATTTCCCAACACCAGAGCCGGCAAAAATACCCATTCGCTGCCCCTCGCAGCAGGTCAGGAACGTATTCATGGCACGAATGCCAACATCTAAACGCTCTTCCACCTTTGAACGGCAATGGGACTGCGGCGGGGTATTGTGAAGTCGGGCGGGCTCTAACCCTTTTAGCAAGGGTGGTCCCCCATCGATTGGTTCCGCCAGGGCATTTAACACGCGCCCCGTCCACGACACATGAGGATATGCGCAGGCTTGTGTGTGACTGAAATATACTCGACTGGCCAAATGAACGACACGAATATCCCCAAAGGGCATTACCAGCACATGATTTTCGTTAAAGCCGATCACCTCGGCTGGCATTCGTTTGCCCGGCTGAATTTCAACGGAACACTGACATCCAATGGTCAATATTTTGCTGGCAAAAGCAACTGTTATGACCAGCCCTTGGATACTGACAACGGTTCCAAATAGGTGAACATCGGGAATTTGTTCTATTTCTTGCAGAAGAGATTCAAAACGCATTAGTGAACAAAACGCTGGATAAATATACGTATTGTCAGCTTACACGATATGGTAGTGTTATTCACGCACCTTAAATTATTAAAGAGACTTGACTGTTGATGGATATCCGGAGCATTGCTACCACCAGAAATTTAGCGCCCGTTAAAAAGGCGGAGAAAAAGAAAGAGAATGCTTTTTCGGTTGACGAGGAATCCCCGTCCGCGCAGCCCTCTGTCGCGATGCATTCGGCGATTAATATCCAGCCTTTTGATGCGTTGTTTTTTGCTTTGGAGCATACAAATTTATCAGAACAAAAGACCATTGACAGGGGGAATGATATTCTTGATCAATTGGAGCAACTCAAGGTCGGGCTGATTAATCAAAATCTTGGCAAGGAATCATTGGAAAAATTGGTTGTATTGTTGGATAATAGTCACTATGACAATAGTGATCCGGGCCTCAAAGGCATTATGAATGAAATTGAAATTCGCGCCCGGGTAGAGCTTGCAAAACTCGAGATCACAAGAAATGAAAAGTAGGTAGTCGTGATCGTCACATGTCCTCATTGTAATACAGAATACAACCTTGATTCTGTGGAGATGCCCCCCCTAAAGCATTTGGGCACCGGGGAAGAAGGGTGGATTTTATCCTGTGGGCGATGTGACCACGAATGGTGGCTGGCTGTTGGAGGTCGGGATTCACAGGCTAATCAGAACGCGTATCGGCAATTTTATAGAGAAGAAGGCTCAAGGGATTTTTCCGCACAAAAAATCCAACCCACGCTCAGGCCAAAATCCATTGATGGCTATCGTCCCCCTCGGAAACGCAATTATGCATGGATGTTTTTTAAATGGGTTTTGTATCTTGTTGTCCTGGGGGGCGTGTCTTTCTTTGGATTTACATATCGCGCAGATCTTTGTGCTTATTGGGATTCATTTTCTGCGTCGAATGGATCGCCAAGGCCTGCCAGCTTGTCGCCTCGGCAACAGCCATTGGTTTCGCAAAATGTTCAATATGATTTGCAGCCTTCCGAGGACGGGCAATTAATCGCCCTTGTCGAGGGGGAAATTGCCAATAAAAATTCCGTATCCTTGCCATTGCGTCCGCTAAAGATCATTGTTTTTGGGGATTGCACGGCGGATGAGCTTGGCTCAAGCGATCAACAGCAAGGTCAGCCTGTTTGTGTCAGGGGGGAATGGAGTCACCAATTGGACAGGCATCATATTTTGCCAGGGGAACGCATTTGGTTTAAGTCGAGCGGAGTCTTGCCGGCCGGAACAAAAGTGATCCAGGTTCAGGTTACCCCGCCGTGATGTTTCGGTGTTGTTTTCTTATCTTTCTTTCCGGGTTTGTTTACGCAGCAGGAATAGAAGATGCTCCCCATTTTTCGCGCGAGGTTGCCAAACATTTTCGGGTTAATCTGTATCAGAATTATTTTGTCGGATCGCCTGATGCGTGGGAGGATTTTTGCAGCCAACCATCGGGTGTGATGCCAGAAGCGGGGCGACGAAATCCTGAGGTCATTGTGACGATGACATCCTATCCTGCGCGAATGCCGACGATCTGCTTGGCTATTGAATCGCTGATGAGGCAGAGCGTTAAGCCCGATCGCATTGTTTTGAATTTATTTAGGGGGGATTTTCCAGATCAAAAAATACCTCTTTCCATTGAAATGCAGCAAAAACGGGGTCTTGAGATTAATTGGTGCGACGAAAACCTGAAGGTTTATTTAAAAGTCATCCCTGCCACAAAAAAATATCCGAATGCCATTTTGATTGCAGCCGATGATGATACAATCTATCCTGAAAACCGATTAGAAGGCCTACTCAATGGTCATGCAGAACACCCGAACGCGATTGTTTGTACAGATGGGATTCGGCTGACATCGGCATCCGGAAAGCTGCTTATGGATGCAAGTCAGTGGCATTTTACGGGAAGCCAACAAGACTTATCGCCCCAGGCTGATCCGTCTTTTACTTTTATGGCTCAAGGTGTGCATGGGATGCTGATTCCGCCAAACAGCTTTTATCCGGATTTTGACCATCCCGAAAAATTTACGGATTTGTGTCCAACCGATGATGATTCGTGGTTGTGGGCTATGGCCGTTGCTAATGGTACCAAAACATACAAGGTGGCCAGAATAGGGATTTGCCATGAATCGATCCTCGGCACGCAAGACATTCCAACCGCGCTGCATAAAGCAAATTTCGCCGACAATAGGGCCTCTTTAACTCAATATTTTAGCGCCCTTAGGCCTTATTATCAGGATCGTCTGTTTCCTTTAATCCGTCTTTAAAGGCCTTAACCCCCTTTGCAAGATCTCCCATAACATGTGGTAATTTTCCTGCGCCAAACACGACCAGAATAATAACCATCAAGACAACAAGATGCCCCATACTTAATCCCATTTCGCTATCCTTTTAAAAACTTTCTTTGTGTGAGTCTAGCAAAAAGACACGATACAAGAAACATGTTAACGTATTCCCAATGAATATTTATATCTAAGTTGATTGAACATGACGAATGGAATGATCCTGGCCGCTGGCTTTGGTAAACGACTAAGGCCCCTGACAGACACCACACCAAAGCCGTTAATCCCGATTGGGCCCTCCACGTGTCTGGACAGGGCTGTGCATGATCTAATGGCTGTCGGAAGCCAGAAAATCGTGATCAATACCCACCATTTGGCAGATCAAATTCATCAGCATGTTCATGAATATTATCCTCAGGTTATTATTTCCCATGAACCGGACATTCTGGAAACGGGTGGTGGCATTTTAAAGGCGAGTCCGTATTTTGGTGATGAGCCATTTTTTGTCCTCAATGGGGATATCTGGCGACAGGACGAAGGTGCACCCGCCTTGAAACGCCTGGAAACATTTTTTGATCTTAAGGAAATGGATATTCTGTTGCTTGTTGTGCCAAAAGAAAAAGCGATTGGATATACAGGCCGAGGGGATTATTTTTTGGGAGAGGATGATCGCCTTGTTTATCGGGGGGATAACGCACATGCCCCCTATGTTCATTCGGGAGCATACATGATGAGGGCCTCTCTTTTTAATGTGCCTTTTGTGATACCGGTTGAGAAAGCCTTTTCTGTCATGACTATTTTCCACCAGGTCGAAAAAGAAAAACGCTTATTTGGGCTTGTCCATCAAGGCTCATGGGGAGATATTGGTACACCTGAAGGCTTAGCTGATGTGAGGAAAACGCGATCTCTAAAAGAATCTTTGCCAACGTAATGCCATTTTCAATAAATCTTTATGCGTTCGGGGCGATTTCTGGGTTGCTTCTTCGAGCTTCGCCCTCCCCGCAACGATACAATTGCGAGGAGCGTAAGCCTTGAGCAACCCAGGATTTACCTGGTATTGTTAGCCTTTCTTACGTCGAGCTCAGATATCACATGAACCGCTTAAGCTCAGCTTCATAATGCTCTTGCACCATGTCTGCAATCGCCTCTACCGAAGCCAGTTCATCTGGATCAGATTGCAGTCCATGTGCTTCTAATTGCTTTCTTGCAATAATCCGAAAGGCTTTGGCAGCGTCAATTGCAGTGGATGCGCTATTAACACCTTCAGTCTTGAGTTGCTCTGCCAGTCTTTGCTTGGCTGTATCATCAATGCCTTGTAAATTCCAGATATTTAACCACTTGTGCATTAGAAGTTTTCCTTCAGGCTGAGCAAACAAAGCATCGAGCTCAGAATCAATGCCCCTAAGCCCGGTTGCAATGCGTTCACGTATGCCCTTGCTGCAACTTTCCGGATTGCTGCTGTTTTGATACGCTGTAATCGACTCAAGCACAAATCCTTGTATCCACTGGCCTGCTACTTCTGGATGTAACGTTTGGATAAAGGTCGCGGCCAAGCTTAATTGTTGTTCGTAATTACGATCGTCTGCTAAACGATAAAATGCTGCTTGTTTTGCCAAAGCCCACTGTTCTTTTGGGATAAACTGATCAATGGTTTTGCTTATAAAATCTTGTGCAGCCGCATAAGGCATGGGTTTCTGAATACGCCGCTCGAGATTACTCCATACTGCATCAATTAATTTTTGGGTTCTGGGCGATGCGGAACCTGAAGCTGAAGATGTTACTGCTGTATCAGAATAATTATGAATCTCAAAAGCTAAGCCTTGAGGTTGCGCTGCGGCGCCTTGTCCGTGTCTTTGATTTTGTCGTTCTTGTGGCGGTACATATTGCTCTATAATGTTAAAAATTGCGTCACGATTACGATCATAGTTTGCTCTACCATTAATCATCATTTGGCCTTGGGGATTAACCATATCACGGTAAACTTGTATAATGCCGCCCTGATCAGGCGTTTTGGCCTTAATTGCGCAGACTGGCAATTTAATAAACAGGCAAGCGTGGCTTGTTTTTTCTCTTGGTTATCAGTCTCGCCTCTGGCTGCCCCATTTAATGCCTCAACAACAACATATTGATCAGGTATTTGGTCCGCTGGCAAATTTAGAAGATATGCAATTACTTCTGGTTGTAAGCATTGTCCTGCTGTTGTGAGGGCCCTGCTTATGCCTGTCAAGCTGGCTTTGAAGCTGACATCTTGATTTAACAATAATTCAACCACTGGTAAATGGCCGTTTGCTGACGCCCGATTTAGTGCCTGATCGATAGTCTCTTGACTATGGTTTGGTGTGGCGCCGATCAATAAAGAAACTATTTCCTTTTGACCACGAGCAGCTGCCATTGATAATGCTTCACCTATACTATCCTGATCAGGTGGCAATGATGGATTGTTTAGTATGCACTTAACTGCCTCCACATTACCCACCTTATCTGATGATTCCACACCAAACTCGCCCGTTGATAGGACTAACCCACTTTTAATAATGTCCTGATTGAGTAGATTATGTTTATTCGATTCTAGTAATTGCTTAATTATTGGTACGTTATTAAATTCTTTTATTCGAGCCGCCGCCCACATTGCATGCAGCATGCCGTCTTGATCGGGGGCTTTATTCGGCGATAGGCTCAATAGCCATGCGATGATGTCCTGCATGCCAAGTGTTGTGGCCTTTTCCAGAGCATTATTAATACCGTTTTGATCAAAAAAACCGTGGTTAAAATCTTGTTGTAGTGTAACTAAAATTTCATTCTGTTTAAGAGCCTGCCAAGATACCTCGTACCCTTGGTTTAGTTTTACTGCCTCAGGAACATATGCCGCAAGGGCTAAAGCTGTGCTTTTAAGAAATTCATACTCATTGGAATAAGTATACGTTGTAGCCTTTTTGAAAGCTGCAATAATAGTTTCGAGATCCGGATGCAAAAGCCCTTCTTTTAATAATATCTCAATGGTTGCTTGACTGCCGGGTCCGGATGTCATCATTAATGCTTGATTAACGCTGTCTTGACTCGGGCCATCCGGTCTAGTAATGAGCAACCGAACAATATCTTGAAATTTGTTACATGCAGCCCGCTCTAATGCATTATCAATGCCCTCTTGATTGGGCTTTAAGTGTCCAACAGGTTGATCGAGTAGTAATTCCGCTATTGCCTTATGACCACGTGCAGTTGCTGCTCCTAACGCCCAATTAATGTGCTTTTGATCAAACGGTGATTTTAAAAATGTTTCAACGATGTTTCGTTGGTTGTTTTTGGCTGCTGCGACTAATGCCATGCCAATATTTTCTTTAAAATCGTTTTGAGAGAGCTCAATCCACGGCATCACCATTTCGATCATATCTTTATCGCCAATTTCACTTGCTGCCTCTAATGCAACTTTGGCATGATGGCGATTTTTTAACAGATACTGCCTCACTAACGCTTGTTGACCTGACTTAGCGGCGTCTTGTAAGTCACGATAAACGTTGAAATCATTTTTGGTGTTCTGCAATTTCTCTAATTTCAGTTTTTCATCATCATTCATCAAGTATGATGGCAAGGGCAATATATGTTGCTGCAGTATATCTTGTATGACGGGATTTCTTCGTCCTTCATAGCTGTTATATTCCCCTATAAGGGTGTTTTGATCAGGTCTCAGTTGTTCACTCGAAGAATTGAGCAGAGACTCAACTATCTCTTTTTTGTTCCTTTGTACCGCGTTTTTTAATGCCTGATTAACCTGCAGTTGAGCTACCTGATCTTTTTCGGGCTGCAGTTTTGAAATGCCAGGTTTTGCAAGATCGTTGATCATCGTTGATGGTAATGATGATGCCATGGCCGATACTATTGATGCAGTACTCAATATAAGCAATTTACTTAAATTTTTAATTTTCATTTTAGATTCCTCAAAATGATTTGTTTATTATAGTTTGCATAAAACTAATTAATATTTGGTTAACATGCAACATTTAAGTCTGATGCGAACCCGCACACACACTAAAAAAACCTTGTCAACCAAGGGGGGTCTATGGTACATAAGAATACATGGTCCCCGGTAGCTCAGTCGGTAGAGCAAGTGGCTGTTAACCACTGGGTCGGCGGTTCGAGTCCGTCCCGGGGAGCCATTTTCGATTCACCACCGAATCAAATGCCCATTTTCACAATTTCCCCGTAAAACAGCCTTGTAAGATTACCCAAAGAACTTGTAGGATTGCTTTGATAATGCAATCCAAAGGAAATTATATGCGCTTTCAAAATCGCAAAGTGAATGAACTTCGCCCCGTCTTTTTAGGTCCCAGTTTTGTTAAATATGCAGAAGGGTCCTGTTTCGTTAAGTTCGGGGATACGCATGTTGTTTGCGCCGCAACAATCGAAGAAAAAGTCCCCCCATTTTTGCGTAATACAGGCGCGGGCTGGATCACTGCTGAATACGGAATGTTACCGCGTTGTTCGCCAGAGCGAATCGACAGAGAGGCCGCCAGGGGCAAACAAACAGGACGCACCCAGGAAATTCAACGCCTTATAGGGCGCGCGCTTCGTGCTGTTGTTGATTTAAAAGTTTTGGGAGAACGTCAAATACGGATTGACTGTGATGTTCTTCAGGCAGATGGTGGAACGCGAACGGCCAGCATCACGGGGGCCTATGTTGCCCTTTACCAGGCATTGCAAAAATTAGTAGCCCAAAAAAGAATACCATCTATGCCATTGACGGACCAAATTGCTGCTGTGTCTTGTGGTATGATCAATGGTCAACCGATGCTTGATATCGATTACAAAGAAGATTCATCAGCCCAAGCGGATGCGAATTTTGTAATCACCGGAAAAGGCAAATTAGTTGAAATACAGGTCGCTGCAGAAAAACATCCATTTTCCGAAGAAGAATTTAATTCGATGTTGAGCCTGGCAAAACAAGGGACACAGGAATTAATTATCCTTCAGCGACAAGCCTTAAAACTGGATTAGCTTTATGAAAAAACTGGCTGCCGCTTTAAAGGGGATTCAACAAAATATCCCGCCAATATGGCTTATGCGGCAAGCTGGGCGGTATTTGCCCGAATATCAACTTGAACGGACAAATTTTCCCAATTTTATGGATTTTTGTTTGAATCCGGAAGCTGCGGCCAAGGTCACATTACAACCGATACAGCGATTCGATTTTGATGCTGCCATCATATTTAGTGATATTTTAACGATCCCCCATTTTTTGGGACAAACCGTTCATTTTGAACCTGGCAATGGCCCGCGCTTAAAAAAGGTTGGCTCCGAAAGGGTTGATTGGGATTCTTTCTTGGATAAAGCCGAGGATATCGAAATTCAAGAATTAATGACCCCCGTTTTAGAAGCCATTCAAAATGTCAGGGGATCATTGTGTTCATCGAAGTCGCTGATTGGGTTTGCGGGATCCCCTTGGACGATTGCAACATATATGCTTCGGGGTGGAAAGACGCAGGATTTTTCGGGGACTGTCCAATTTGCAAAGCAGCTTGATGGCGCCTTTGATCGTCTTATTCGCCTGCTGGAAAACAACATAGTGACCTTGTTGATTCAGCAAATTCAGGCAGGATGCGATGTTGTACAGATTTTTGATTCTTGGGCGCATGTCGTCCCTTTGCTTGACCGGCCAGCATGGTTATGGCGGCCATTACAAAGAATCATTCACGCGATCAGGCAATCATATCCGGATGTGCCCATTATTTATTACGGCAAGGGCGTGGCGGACCATTATCCGGCGCTTGCCCAAATGATCCCTAATCTTGCGTTTGGAATTGATCATTCCGTTGATTGTGCATGGGCCAGGGATAACGTGCAATCTGTGGCGCCGGTTCAGGGGAATTTGTCCCCCGAAAAGCTGATGGCTGGTGGATTTGAAACTGACGTTGACTCTATTTTGGAAAAATTATCTGATGGGCCATTTATTTTTAATTTGGGCCATGGGATTCTACCGAAAACGCCCATTGCGCATGTCGAGGCTTTGATTAAGCAGGTTAGAAATCCCCGATGTTAGCGCCGCCCGTTGCATTGATCCCTACTATAGGGACTGTTTTACCTGCTGTCTTTTTGGGGGGTAGCTCTCTCGTCCTGCTGTTCGTGGGTTTATTTCTGTCCCCAAAAAATTCTGCGCGGTTTTCTTTTGGCTGGGCGCAACTTTCATGCATTATAGCGATTTTTTGTCTTTTATTATTGCCTACCGGTAAGCATATAAGTTTTAGCGGAATGTTTATCAATAACCCTTTCACCATTATAATAAAATTATTTTTATTTAGCATTACATTCTTCATTTTATCTCTCAATCCGATCTCTCAGTCAAATAACACTGTTAATAACGTTGAATACCCGGTTTTAATGCTGCTTTCCCTTGTCGGGATGTGCGTGATGATCTCAGCTTACGATTTGCTCGTTCTTTTTATGGGACTAGAGCTTCAGTCCTTATGTTTGTATGTTCTGGTTGGTATGAAACGGAATAAAAAAAATAAATCAAGCGAAGCTGCTTTAAAGTATTTCATATTGGGGGCGCTGTCCTCGGGGTTGTTTTTGTATGGATGTAGTTTGGTTTATGGGTTTACGGGGACTGCTAGTTTTGAGGAATTAAACCGATTCTTTAAAGAAGTGACCGTCTTTAATCAGGATTTCATTGGTTCATTTGCTGGTTTGATCTTTATTTTGGCGGGGCTGGCCTTTAAGCTATCGGTCGTTCCATTTCATATGTGGGCACCGGATGTTTATCAAGGGAGCTCGACATCGGTTACCGCTTTTTTGGCAACCGTACCCAAGCTTGCTGCATTTTTTGTATTGGCACGACTGTTGCTTGGGCCCTTTTCTGGATTTGGGGAATTATGGGGGGGGGTCATTGCTGCCATGGCTATGCTGTCTATGGCTTTGGGGTCCATCGCTGCGTTAACACAGCAGAACATTAAGCGTTTAGTCGCTTATAGCTCGATTGGGCATATGGGCTTTGCCTTGATTGGTCTTTCTGTTGCCGACAATCGTGGTCTTGTGTCATCTTTTGTTTATCTTTTTTTGTACATACTGGCAACGCTTGGTTTTTTTGGGGGCATTCTGTATTTGGAAAAACTAGGGAAAGAGGTCGACTGTCTTTCTGATCTTAATGGCGTTGGAAGAAAGCATCCGATTATTGCCTGTTTTTTGGGCTTTATGCTTCTGTCTATGGCGGGCCTTCCTCCGTTGCCAGGGTTTGTTCCAAAGTTACTGATTTTGCTGTCAGCCATAGACAACTATTGCTATTCTATGGTATTCGTTGGTGTTATTTATTCAGTTATTTCTGCTGCTTATTATTTGTTAATTTTAAAGGCGCTATTTATTGATAAGCCACCGCATTCTGCCCCCCAGTCAAACGAATTAAAACGCGCAAGCCTCCAAAGTGTCCTTGTTCTTATAGCTATTTTTGTTTTGCTTCTTGGTTTTTTGATCTTTCCTAGTTACCTGCTGAATCATTTTTCTCAGATCATTATCTTTTTGATGTTTCTCTAGGGGAAAATATTGGACGCACATGGAAAAATCCCCCCCGATAGACAAGGGGGGTGAGCCGGACTACTACAGATCAAAACGCAAAATGATAGAGTTTTTTTAATGAAGGGTATCCATTAATCCAATCGCCCAAGGCGCTGAAGTTTCGTGCGCGATTTAACATCTCCGACAGGGCATTATGATCGGTTCCATTTAACAGCCAATGCAAAGTTAAAGCATATCGTCCTGTGTTCGGATTTTGAACTAATGACCAAAATGCTACATTTGTTTCCGCATTCGGCAACAGTCCATTAATCGAATAATTATCGGGGGAGGAGACCATGACCTCGGCATCATCGAGGTGGACAGAAACTTGTCCTGTTGCTCCCCAGTCCTGGTTTAATGTCTCCCCCAAGGGGGCCGCTATACCTTTTGACCACACTTGTCCATCCCAAGGCTGACCATCCGGAGAAACCCAATAGTGATACCGCATCAAATCAAGCCCTCCTGCCCCTGCTTCTGCGTCAAGACTCCCTGTATCTCTTATTTGAGGCACCCAATAGACATCTATTGAATCATCGGGGACATCTGGATTAGTCGACAGAAGTGGCCTGACTGTTTTTGTATCTAGTTTTAGGGCTCTATAATAATCAGACACGGCCAAGGGATGATATGTATGAACCACGGGAGCCACAGGAAAGGTACCTCTATACATTGGATTTTTAGGTACATTTAGCGGAGACAGATTAGTTCGATTAATTTGAATGGCGCCATCCCGTAGTTGTTGAACAAACTTCCGATGCTTTTCAACGTAGTTTTCAAGGCCAATGAATTCTAATGAGAAGTAATTTTTTGCAGTACCCTTTCTGACAGAATAATTAATTCCTTTAACCATCAAAGCACGCTCAGCGGGTGTGGCTGCGCGGTTACTAATGCCGCCAACGCCTGCGCCCTTGCTAATAATGAGGGCGATCTTTTCGGCCAGATGTTTTATGTCTGGTTCATTTTGTAGGTATTCGATAAATTGAACGGCCGCACACACATTCTGATTGGCTGCATTATGATTGTTCGACAGGAATGTATTGTATTCCTGTTTTATAGTTTCCTCAAGATCTCTTTCGGCGATTGCGGCCCCATCAACGGCACTGCAAA
>JAPLOP010000021.1:13315-18900 GCA_026400645.1 Alphaproteobacteria bacterium
ATTGCGGTCCCATAAAAAAAAAAAAAAAAAAACCCCAGAACAGAAATCAATGAAAATATTTTAGTAAAATTCTTCATAACAACATACCCCTGATTAATATCCTTTACTATTAGATATAGGTTTTATTTTGCTGATGTCAAGGGCGGCTCGAAAATTTTATTGGTCCCTGTATCCAAAACCCCATTTTTAGGGGGATGACGGGCAAAGGTATCCAAAAACTTTTTTACAATTCCTAGCTAAGCAACGTTAACAATTCATCATAAGACAATTCTTGGCGATGGCCTGTGCTGCGGTCTTTTACTTCTACGGTGCCATTTTGCATTGTTTTGTTGCCAACAACGACCTGCCATGGCAAGCCGATCAAATCCATGTCAGCAAACTTTGCCCCAATACGTTCTGCCCTGTCATCGTAAAGGACATCAATATTCTGTCCCAAAAGTTTTTGATACAGATCATCAGCCAATGCATCGAACGGCGCATCCCCTGTTTTGGCATTGATAAGCCCCACCTGAAATGGCGCAACGGCTTTTGGCCAAATAATTCCATATTCATCATGGTTTGCTTCGATGATGGCCCCAACCAAACGGGACACGCCAATTCCATAAGATCCCATTTCGGGATAAATTGATTGCCCACCGGGGCCCGCTACGGTTAGGCCCATGGCCTTGGAATACTTCGTTCCAAAATAAAATATGTGCCCAATTTCAATGCCGCAGGCGGTTTTTAACCGTTCCGGGGGTACTGGGCAGTTGTTGGGATCATGTTTTTCGTCGGCGGCCGCATAAATCCCCTGCATCGTGCTCAGGGTTAATTCCTCTGGTGATAATTCGTCATACCGCGCATCGTAATAAATGATGCTTTCGCCCGTTGGGGCAACAATCTGAAATTCATGACTTAAATCGCCACCAATGGCCCCAGAATCAGCCTGGACCGGAATTGCAGTCAATCCCATTCGGCGAAATGTTCGTAAATAGCTTTCGAAAATCTTTTCATAGGATGCTTTCGCCCCAGCATAATCAAGGTCAAAAGAATATCCATCCTTCATCAAAAATTCGCGACCCCGCATCACGCCATAGCGCGGGCGGATTTCATCACGAAATTTCCAACCAATTTGATACAAGATTTGCGGAAGCTGACGATAGCTTTTCACATATTGACGGACGATATCCGTAATGACTTCTTCGTTCGTTGGACCATACAGCATTTCACGATCATGGCGGTCTTTAAAACGCAGCATTTCCTTGCCATAATCATCATAGCGACCACTTTCGCGCCACAGGCTGGCCGGTTGCAATGTTGGCATTAAAACGCGATGACAACCAATACGATCCTGTTCCTCTGCGACAATTTGTTCGATATTGCGCAACACACGTAACCCAAGCGGTAGCCACGAATAAATCCCCGACGTCGTCTGGTTAATCATGCCTGCGCGTAACATCAATCTGTGCGATGCAATTTGAGCCTCAGCAGGCGTTTCTTTTGAGGTAGGAAGAAAATAGTGAGTTAAGCGCATAATGACCAACGTAAAGAAAAAATAGGAGGGGGGAAATTTGTTGGCTGGGGCACTAGGATTCGAACCTAGGGTGACGGTACCAAAAACCGTTGCCTTACCGCTTGGCGATGCCCCAACACTTGATACTTGTTACCTTAGCAAATTCTGGCTAATTTTCAAGTAAAAACTTTTTTCTTGATTTCTAGTAGCAAAAAGGCTAGGTTTACTCATGCCTTAGTCCCCATCGTCTAGAGGCCTAGGACACTGCCCTTTCAAGGCGGCAACACGGGTTCGAATCCCGTTGGGGACGCCAAATTTTTTTGGCCATTAAATCAATAAATTATACAGTCACAGCGGTCCGTATTAGCGAATTACTGCGCGCCTAATTTCGTGGGCAGTATCTTGGGCCAAACTGGTGATCAGCCGTTCCCGTGTGCTGTCCTTTGCATTCAAGTTAGAAAACTCTTCGGAATGATCGATCGTATAGGAACTGACCACATCCACACTGTTGCTGTGAACCGGGTCCAGCGATTGCCCGTTGTAAAGTTTGATGACGGCCGTCATGTGCCCCTGTGATCGTATGGACGCTGCATCTGCCCCGTATCCGATATCACCGTATTCTTCGGTAATTGCAATGGCAATGCGAAGTTTTTGTGGCAGATTGATCAGAGTTCGATTAAGTAGCGGTTCCAATTCCTGTCTGAATTTGTATTGCGTGTATGCATCATTGCTGTTGCCCGTGATTTGAAGCGTGTAGGCGGATGATGTTTGGGTGCTGGTTTTGCTGCTGCCGTACAGAGGTTCAAACCCACAAGCAGAGAGCGAGAGTAGGACAGCAAAAGACAAAGCCTTGGTCAGCACTATTTGGCGCCCCATTACACAACCACATTAACGATTCGTTTCGGGACGACGATGATTTTTTTGGGTGCATTGTCCCCCAGTGCCAAAATAACCGATGGCAACGCCAATGCCATTTGTTCAAGCGCAGCCGTATTGATATCGGGCGCAACAGTTAATGTGCCCCGAAGTTTTCCATTCACCTGAACCGCGATCGTGATTTCATCAACACGCGCCAGGGCTTCGTCAACGGCCGGCCAGGGGGTCTGCAGCAGGATTTGTCCCGGGTGAATCTTATCCCACAGTTCATGTCCCATGTGTGGCGCGATGGGCGCTAGAGTTTGAATCAGAATCGACACAGCTTCCCGCAGGCTGCTGCTGGATGCGGAATCTTTACGATCATCAATGGCCCGGGCCAATTCACGATTAAAGGATAGTACCTTGTTAAAGGCATTCCGTTCATAGGCATCAGTCAGCTTTGCCAGGTACTGATGGGTTTGCTTGCACAGGCTTTCATCGCCCGGCACGTTCTGTTCGATGCGGGCAAAAGTCTCCTCCACCAAACGCCAGACACGATTCACATACCGCCAGGATCCATCTAAGGCTTCTGTATTCCAATCGAAATCGCGATCTGGGGGCGTGTCCGACAAAATAAATACCCGCGCGACATCAGCCCCATAGGTATTGATAATGTCTTGGGGATCAATCAGGTTGTGTTTTGACTTGCTCATTTTCTCGGAACGGCCAACGGTTACGGGTGCCCGTGTTTCGGCATGAATGTGGTTTCCAAAAGAATCCTTTTCTACATCATGAGGGTAAACCCATTTGCCATTTTCATCTTGGTACGTTTCGTGACAAACCATTCCCTGGGTCAGCAGGTTCGTAAAGGGTTCGTCAAAGGTTACATATCCGCAATCCCTGAGAGCCTTTGTGAAAAACCGAGCATACAGCAAATGGAGGACCGCATGTTCCACCCCACCAATGTACCAATCAACAGGCATCCAGTCGTTGCAAATTTTGGCATCAATCGGATCGGCCGATTGTGGGGCGCAATACCGCAAGAAATACCATGACGATTCGAAAAATGTATCCAGTGTATCGGTATCGCGTTTGGCTGGGCCATGACATTTCGGGCAGTCAATATGCTGCCAGGTCGGATGATGATCCAGTGGGTTTCCGGGATGGTCGAATTTTACATCTTGGGGCAATATCACGGGCAGCTGATCGCCTGGGATCGGAACTTCGCCACACGTTGGGCAATGGATAATCGGGATCGGGCATCCCCAATACCGCTGCCGTGAAACTGACCAATCCCGCAAACGATAGGTAATTTTTCTTTTACCCAGGTTTAATATTTCCAATGCGTCAATCGCCTTTGTGCGGGCATCATCAATGGTCAACCCAGTCAAAAAATCTGAATCGATCATTTTTCCAGGACCGGTATAGGGCAATGCTGATGTTGTTTCAACGACTGACCGAATGGGCAGATTGTATCGCTGGGCAAATTCAAAATCACGTTCATCGTGTGCCGGGCAGCCAAACAATGCGCCGGTTCCATATTCCATCAGGACAAAGTTGGCGACGTAAATGGGGATTTCTTGGCCTTTTGCAAATGGATGCAGAACGCGAAGTCCCGTATCGAACCCTTTTTTCTCGACTGTGCTGAGGGCTTCTTCTGTGGCTACGATTCTTTGGCAGTCTTGGACAAATTGCGCCAATTCAGGGTTATCTGACAACAGGTCTGAAATCAACGGATGTGTGGGCGCAATCGCGCAAAATGACGCACCGAACAGTGTTTCTGGGCGAGTCGTAAATATTTCCAGGCTTTTTTCAGCGTGATCCTTGATTGGAAAATGAACAAGCGCCCCTTCGGATCGGCCGATCCAGTTTTCTTGCATGCGGATGACTTTTTCTGGCCAACCGGCTGAAATTTGTGTCAGATCATCCAATAATTCCTGGGCATAATCTGTAATCTTAACGGACCATTGATTCAGTTTTCGTTTTTCTACTAGGGCACCAGATCGCCATCCGCGGCCATTGATAACTTGTTCGTTTGCCAAAACGGTATTTTCGGTTGGATCCCAATTAACCCAGGATTCTTTACGGTAAATCAGACCTTTTTTATAGAATTCAAGAAATAATTTTTGTTCATGCCCGTAATAATTGGGCAGGCACGTGGTGATTTCCCGATCCCAATCATACGAAAACCCCAGCTGAATCAGCTGACGTTTCATGTCCGCAATGTTTTGGATCGTCCACTGTTCCGGATGTGTGTTTCGTTGGATCGCGGCATTTTCGGCCGGCAATCCGAATGCATCCCACCCCATGGGATGAAGGACCCTGAATCCCTTTGCCACTTTAAAACGAGCAATAGCATCACCGATCGCATAATTGCGCACATGCCCCATGTGTAGCCGCCCCGATGGATATGGCAGCATTTCCAAAATATAGCATTTGGGTTCGGGGCCAGTGTCAGCGACTTTGTATGATTGATTGTCGTGCCAAAATTTTTGCCATTTCGATTCAATATGGCGAAAGGGATAATTTGTACTCATCATATTTATTCTGCAATTAATCTGTCTAATTAAGAATTAGCACGAACCAGACAGAAAAGTCGATAATTCCCTTCGCAAAAAACATTTGGCTAGCTTGTTTTGATGGAATTCACCTCTATTTTTGCTTCAAGCTTTTTGACCATTTCGTAAATTTCATTTATTTTTTGATCAGCGGCATCATCGTCTTTATAGACTTCGGACTCCGCCTCTTGCAATGCCCCAACGACCACACCAACAAACAAATTTAAAACAGTAAAAACCATGACCACATAGTAAATGTAAAAATAAATCCATGCGTGAGGATAAACAGGAAGGACGGTCCTTAAAACATTGTACCAATCGTCGCCCGATAGCACCTGGAACATTGAATGCATAGCAGCTGTCAGCGATCGAAAGGCTGGCACGCTTTCATGCTGAAATAAATAAACCCCAAGAACGCTAAAAACAAAAAACAGAAAGCCCATAATGACGATAATGTTTATAATGCCGTGCATGGCCTTGTGCAGGCCGTATATAATATGTCGCGTTTTTGGCATATCCTCCACAACAGAGAACAAATGGAATATACCCCTTCCAGATCATTTTCCAGGGATGATGATCTGAAAATTGTCAGTAATTCGATCAACCAACATGTCGACTATACTTGGTATCGTATTTGACATAAAATTAAAAATAGCTTCTGAGAATTTTTTAAACGTTTC
>JAPLOP010000022.1 GCA_026400645.1 Alphaproteobacteria bacterium
ATGAGACTCCGCTGCAGCCTCGGAACAGATATCCCGAATATACTCCATAGGTGTTAATCCCTTCAAGTTCCGATGAGGACGATACGTATTATATTTGATCACGGCCTGACGAAGTTCAGCCTGGATACCCCGGACTGAATCCTCTAGCAAATCACCCCTATTATAAAATTCCTCTCGAAAGGTTCTATTCCCCCGCTCAACACCACCATTGTATTCTGGATTTGCTGGTGGCAGAACAATCAAGGGAATGTCTAATTCCGCACAGCCCTCCTCGAACTCTGCCATGAATTCCGATCCTCCATCGACCTGAATGGAGAGAATGGGAAAACACGCTTGTTTGACAAAGCTCAACAAGAATTTCTTGGCTGACAAGGCTGTGGCTTTTGAGAAAACTTCTGCATAGAGAGATCTCGATTTTCTCTCCCAGGCCTGGAAATGTTTGACCGTAACCCCATTCTTCACAACCGTCATGTGATCGATTTGAACACGTTCCCCGAGCACCATTGTCTTATAATCCTTATATGTCCAAGCCTTAGCATGGTTTTTAAAGACACGTCTTCGCTTCGTTCGAAGAGCTGACGGTGACCGGGTAATCAGTCCTTTGCTCTTCAGGTGTTTTAAGATACGACCAACAGTACTTTCGCTGATGGTTTGATCGTGATCACGTTTAAGGATGATCGCAATCTTTTCTTTGCCATAAGTTGGGTTGTCTCGGCGGATTTGAAGAACAAGTTGTTTGTGGGATTCTCCCCATTTAGGCTTGTTCAATCTTTTACGTTTCTTTGAGGGAGGAGAAATTCCTTTTTCGAGAAGGTCTTTCATAATTTTCTTGTGACGATAATACGTGGCACGACTGACACCGACTATTTCTTTGGCAAGCGTGTCTGATACCCCTTCTGCCTTGAGTTTTTCCCAAAGGGTGATTTGGTCGGTATATTTTTTGCGGTAGATATCCAAACATTCTTGTGTACGAGCATAAGCATACAGTTTATAAATATTTCTATGCAGTCTTTTGATTTGCATAATAAGGGCCTCTGAGTTTAGGTGTTTTGATATATTCCTATTCTCGAGGCCTTTTTTTGTTTATACAAGGGGGGGCTCGCTACGGCGCTATTGATAGGCGCGCTCGCCCCCCCTTTTTTACTGTGTGCCGCAGAGTCTCACATGTATGTGAACCCGGACAAACAAAAATTCCCTACTTATGGTCTCGATGGGGAAACCCTCCCTTTGTATGCAATCATTATCAAGCACAGATTCAAGGACGTGGGCGGAATTTTCCGACCGAAGCAGGGCGGGTTGCAATCGCGCTTTTAAAAAGGCCCACCGAACCTCAGCCCGCTGATCTTCAAACGGATCGTCACCGCCACACCCCATCAATGCCCCCCAATGGCGACTGCTGCTTTGAAGGTGTGTTTTTATCCCCTTGCTTCTAAAAGCCTTTTGCCTAAGCCTTCGGTATGCCAACCCAACATCCATCTGGTCAGCATCAATATGGCCGCAATAAAACAATCGATGCAAAAGGCAATGATCCAGTGATGGCATCAGCGCTTTTTGGTGCGCCTCATCATCTCTACAAACCGTCAAAAATCCCATCCCATCCAACAATTGTTTGCGCTTGCGTTGAAATTCCGGCGTTCCTTTATCCTGTGTGCAAATATCGTACGATTTTGATTTGCGTGGCCTGCCGCGTGATTTCAACGATAATTGATTGCTAATCGATACTACCATGTGACCTCGCTTACCAAAAAAGTTGGCTTTTTTTCCTCGTTACGATGCCGGTTTGCCAACAACAAAAGCTCTAGATTCGAAATGGGTTTGCGGTTAACCATAAAGCTTTTTCCGAAATTAGAATAATTCGCAGAATGCGGTGGCGGAAGTGTGTCGATTTGATACCCTTTATTAGCAAGGTAAATCATGACGCGATCAAGGTGGACCCATCTTCTGTTGTCATCTGTTTTTTTGTCCCTGGATCGCCGCGCGGTCGTTGTCGAATCGTCAACAATTGCGCGAACAAAAGGCTCAGCGACAGATTCGCCATCATCGATCAGCGGCGATTTAAAATAGGACTTGCATTCCGCCCATCGAATATATCCCCGTGATTCTGTATTTGGCGGCGCAACCAGCGCGCCTTGATTGTGCGATCTGATGCCAAACCGGCTCAACGCCTTGTTCAGCGCCGTTGGGGTGCGCTTTAAATCGCGAGCAATTTCCTTAATTTTTTGACCACTTAAAAAAGCAACCTTCATTTTTTCAATATCATCCAATGACCATTCCATAAACTGACGCATTAATTTCTCTCCTGTTATGTTTCTATATCAATACTGCTATGCTTTTTATTCATAACTAATCTTCCAACTAAAAGCAATAAAAGGTCAAAGGAAAATATGTCCCATAAAATTTAAGTAAAATTGTAACAATTATCATTCCGTGTGCGCAAAATAAGATCTAAAAACTCTTTTGGTTTTGGGTTGAATAAAAATGATGGATTTGCTACTGTTTCAGGAGTCGTTCATAGAAACGGTCTATTAACCTTTCCTAATCCTTTGCGGGCGTGGTGAAATGGTAGACACGCCAGATTTAGGTTCTGGTGACGAGAGTCGTGGGGGTTCAAGTCCCTTCGCCCGCACCATATGTATTTTAAGCTTGAGGTAGAATCAACAATGGACATCCAGAAAACGCTGACTGACGGTTTGAAGAGCGAATTTAAAGTAACCATCCCCGCTGAAAAAGTGATTGAAAAAATAAATGAATGGCTTGTCGAAAAAGCAAAAACCATTCGGATGGACGGCTTTCGACCTGGCAAGGTCCCACTTCAGATGGTTCGCCAGCGATATGCTGACCAAGCACAAGCTGAAATTATGGAATGGTTGGTACAGGACGCTGCGAAAAAGGTTCTCGAAGACCACAAAATGCATCTTGCGACGCAACCAATTTATAACGCGACCGATATTGTTTTGGGTCAGGATTTCGATTTTTCGCTATCCTTTGAAAGCATGCCTGAAATAATTCTGCAGGATTTCAAAAAAATCAAATTTGAAAAGCTTGTCGTTGATGTTGATATGGCGGACGTACAAGAATCCCTTCAAAAAATTGCCGAAGGATATCAAAAATTCTCCCCCGCAGCCGAGGGATACAAAGCAAAAGAAGGCGACAAAGTCACGGTTGATGTTTCTTGCAAAATGGATGGCAAGGTTAAACTCTCTTATTCCGGCAAGGGTGGACAATTTGTCCTTGGGGATAATGAGCTTGAGATGGATTACCTAGAAGAAAAACTTATCGGATGTCAGTGTGGTGACGAATTGGATGTTGATCATGTGTTCGAGCAAAACGACCCAGATGAATCAGTAGCTGGGAAAAAAGCCACATTCCACGTCAAAATCAACGAGATATCGCAACCTGAATCCCTTGCCATCAGTGATGAATTAGCAAAGGAATTGGATTGCGATGATCTGGCCGATTTGACCGCAAAAATACAACAAAGCCTGCAAACACAGCATGACGCCAATGCGCGCCTTTACCACAAAAGACTTGTCCTTGATACCTTGGCAGATACATATGACTTTGATTTGCCACAGCACATGATCAAGGCGGAATTTGATATCATATGGAAAAGACTGCAGGACGAAATTGCCAATGCCGCAACCAACGAAGGCACCGCCGAAGAATCAGAGAAAACAGATGAAGAGCTTCGCGTTGAATACGAAGGCATTGCAAAACGCCGGGTCAAACTGGGCCTGATTATTGCTGAGATTTCAAAAGTTCATAACATTGTTGTGACCCCTGACATGATCAGAAATCTTATCCTGCGTGAAGCATTAAATTATCCCGGTCAAGAAAGAACAATTATCGATTTATATCGCAAATATCCAAACGCGGTCGAGAAATTGACCTCCCCAGCGCTGGAAGACCTAGTAATCGATTTTGTTTTATCAGAAGCCACATTGACGGAAAAAAAAATCAGCAAAGCCGATCTTTACAAAAAAGTAGCAGAAATTCTGCCGGGTGATTCCTCCATTGACCAAGACTCCACAGAAGAAAGGGCATAATTCCATGAATGCACTATCCAGTCTTGTCCCAATGGTTGTTGAGCAAACTGCCCGTGGGGAACGTGCCTATGATATTTATTCTCGCCTTTTAAAGGAAAGAATCATCTTTTTAACAGGGCCGATTTACGATGAAATGGCATCCCTAGTGTGCGCCCAGCTGTTGTATTTGGAATCCGAAAGTCCAAAAAAAGATATAGCAATCTATATCAATTCCCCAGGGGGCGTTGTAACGGCAGCAATGTCGATCTTTGATACGATGAATTACATTCGGTGTGATGTCGCCACGCTATGCTTAGGACAGGCTTGTTCAGCCGGATCATTATTGTTGACGGCCGGAACAAAAGGAAAACGGTACGCGCTGGCAAATGCACGGGTCATGATTCACCAGCCATCCGGTGGGGCCCAAGGGCAGGCCACGGATATCGAAATTCAGGCGCGTGAGATTTTGAAATTACGCGAAAGACTCAATCAGATTTATGCCAATTGCACCGGTCAACCCATTCAGGTTATCGAGGATGCCATGGAACGGGATCGTTTTATGTCCCCAGAAGAAGCAAAGGTTTTTGGTTTGGTGGACAGCGTCATCACAGATCGCCCTTTCCCCCTAATGGAAGAATTGAATACGGGCAAAAATTAACCGTTTATTGACATATTCGTATCATAATTAAGTTATGGGTTCTGAAAAAAGTTCCAAACCTGTGCAGGTCTGGACAAATTATCTAATAGGTTTATATTATGAGCAAAACTGGCGAAAATGATTCTAAAGACACATTGTATTGTTCCTTTTGCGGAAAAAGCCAGCACGAGGTTCGTAAATTAATTGCGGGCCCAACGGTTTTCGTTTGCGATGAATGCGTGGAGCTTTGCGCTGATATTATTCGCGAAGAAAACCGCACTGCCAAGCTAACGACGCACGATGGCGTTCCAACCCCACACGAGATTTGTTCAGTCCTGGATGATTATGTCATTGGGCAAAATTATGCAAAGCGTGTTTTATCAGTTGCTGTGCACAATCATTACAAACGTTTAGCCCACGCCATCAAGGGCGCAGATCTGGAAATTGCAAAATCAAACATCATGCTGATTGGCCCAACGGGAAGCGGAAAAACTCTGTTGGCGCAAACATTGGCACGCATTATCGATGTACCCTTTACCATAGCCGATGCAACAACGCTGACCGAGGCTGGTTATGTTGGCGAAGATGTCGAAAATATCATTCTAAAGTTATTGCAGGCCGCCGATTATAATGTCGAACGTGCACAAAAGGGAATCGTTTACATTGACGAGATCGATAAGATTTCTCGTAAATCCGATAATCCATCCATAACACGCGATGTATCCGGAGAGGGCGTTCAACAAGCGCTACTAAAAATTATGGAGGGGACCGTAGCCTCCGTTCCGCCACAGGGGGGACGCAAGCACCCGCAGCAAGAATTTTTACAGGTCGACACAACTAATATCCTGTTCATTTGTGGTGGTGCTTTTTCTGGTTTAGAGAAAATTATCTCCGCGCGTGGCAAAGGTGTTGGGATTGGTTTCGGGGCCGATGTCCGCGAAGTCGATGAACGGTCCATGGGGAATGTCCTAAAAGATATAGAACCAGAAGATTTGTTAAAATTTGGGCTGATTCCTGAATTTATCGGACGTTTACCTGTTCTAGCGACACTTCATGACCTTGACGAATCGATCCTGATCGATATTTTGACAAAACCTAAAAACGCGCTTGTCAAGCAATACAAACGATTGTTTGAAATGGAAGATGTTAAGCTTAACTTTTTGGATGATGCGCTGTCTGCGATTGCCCAGAAAGCAGCAACGCGGAAAACAGGCGCGCGTGGATTGCGATCAATCATGGAACAAATTCTGTTGGATACAATGTTTGATTTGCCATCCTACAAGAATGTCGAGGAGGTCGTCATCAACAAGGATGTTGTTGAGAAAAAGGCACCTCCATTAAAGGTATTCGCAGAGGAAATCCTGGAAAAGCAAGCATAGGCAATCCTAGGATGATCCCTGTTTTTTTAGGCCTGGGCAGTAACTTGGGTGACCGACATGGGTACCTGGATCAAGCAATTGATTTGCTTCAGCCATTTGTGTTAGATATGAGGGTGTCATCAGTCATTGAAACTGAGCCCCTTTATTTTTCAGATCAGCCCCTGTTTTTAAACCAAGTCATTGGCGGCCAGACGGATCTATCACCAACAGAACTGTTGCGCGCCATTCAGCATATCGAACAAACACTGGGGCGGACGCCATCCATGCGGTTTGGCCCGCGGGAAATTGATATCGATATCTTAAGCTTTGGGGATAGGGTCATGCAAACGCCGGACCTTATGATTCCCCACCCCCGCCTTCAGGAACGTTTGTTTGTGTTGCAACCATTGGCAGAAATTGCGCCTGATTGGATTTGCCCACGGACACATCAGGCAATTCAGGACATCATAGGATTACTTGTTGGCGGTGGGTGATCAAGTCCTGGATGGCCACGCTTCTCTTCGTTCGCTCGCCATGACGTCATGGCGAGGAGGGCAAGGCCCGACGTGGCCATCCAGGAACGATCGATGATTCATCAGCACAACAACCCAACGGAAAAGAAACAATGCCCACCCAGATTTACCTTGTTGACAGTCATTGTCACCTCAATTTTCCTGAATTAAAGGATGACTTGCCCGGCGTTATTGCGCGGGCGGGCGATGCTGGCGTTAAAACGCTGCTGACGATTAACACGCGACTGGATCAGTCGACAGAAATCCAGGACATCGCCGATCGCTTTCCAGGGGTTTATTGCACAGTTGGTGTGCACCCGCATGATGCGGCAGAATTTAATACCGGTGATTTGCATGATCAATTGGTGGCGCTGTCAAAACATCCAAAGGTTATTGGTGTGGGTGAAACGGGCCTAGATTACCATTACAACAAAAGCCCGCGTACGGACCAGATTGAATCATTCAAAACGCACATCCGCACCAGCATTGATTTGGGGCTACCACTGGTTATTCATACACGCGATGCCGACCAAGATACAATTGATTGCCTGAGGCCCAAGGTTGGCGCGAAAGGTGTCTTTCATTGTTTTAGCGGGGATTTAGCCCTGGCCAAAGCAGCTCTGGATTTAGGATTTTATATTTCGTTTTCAGGAATCATTACGTTTAAAAAGGCCGATGCGTTGAGAGAGATCGTACGATACACGCCCCTTGATCGCCTGTTGGTTGAAACGGATTCCCCCTTTTTAGCACCCATCCCGCATCGTGGGCAGCCCAACCAGCCCGCGTACACCTTGGTTACGGCATTAAAGGTTGCAGAGATTAAGGGTGTTTCCCTGGAGCATATTGCAGAAGCAACCACCCGAAATTTTCAGGGATTATTTTTGGTGGGATAAGGATCGCCCGCGCCACCTTAATTCGTGGGTGAGGAGCCGAATGAGCATAATTGGGGCTCTAAGCACCAATTGTCCGAGTTCACACACATATGAGACTCAACGGTCGGGTATAGAGGGGGGCAAGCGCACCCATAAATAGCGCTCTGTAGCTCGCCCCCCTTGCATAAACAAAAATAGGCCTCGATAACAGGCCTTCGGATGGGATTTTGAACGACAAGGGAAGTCATTTTGTTTCCTCTAAATTTTTATAAGCGACCCCAGGGCTGAGCGTTAATATGGTTTCATGGCTTGGATTGCACAATAACCATTGGTATCATCGGCTTTTCTGTTGGGACGACTGTATCCATATAGATAGGCTTTCTCGATAATAAAACCTCTTTTTTCAAGGGCCTTTTTAAAGGGACGTTCATCCATAACGTGCAAATAATCCGGAATATCTTTGGCTAGATTGGGCACATAACTTTTCATATCAAAAATCTCACCAGGCCATGCCGATCCCTCTGCCCATCTCTTTTCATAAAGGGGGGCAAAATTCTTAAGCGAGTAATGGAATGGACTCATGGTAATAATAAAAACGCGTCCTCCTGGCTTTAACCAGGTGTAGATTTTATCAATAGAAGTCTCTAATTCTTCCGGGGTGAAAAAATGTACCACGCGGCGCAGTAAGACTGCCCCAATGCTTTGCTCTGGAAAATCAAGGGTTTGAAGGGCTCCTGAATTTAGATACAAATGATCCCAGTATTTTTTAGGAACGCGTTCTCGTAAAATCAAAAGGTGTCGCTCGTCTAAATCATTTGCAATAACAACGGCTCCCTGTTCTAGGGCCGGAAGAGCAATAACACCATATGCTGAGCCTATATCAACAACGGGTACCCCTTGGGACCCAAGCTCAGCGGCATAACGAATAAAGTCGTCCGACAGTGTATCCCGGTCCGGAGTCATAAACCCCGTTTGATTGAGTGTGGGGATTTTTCCATCGCTTAAGGGTTCAGGGAGAGAAGGTGATGTATTTGTATATTTTTTAAATGACTGATCGGTTGCCTTAATAACCTTTGATTGCCACTGTGTTGAGGGAGAATATGGGGTGCAGGACGAAAGAGCGGTTAATGAACATAAAAGAACTGTTGATCTGTGTTTCATTTTTTATTCCTTTCCCTGTTTTGATTCAATCAACAGACCTTTTTATGGGGGTCTTGTTGTTGGTTTAGATGTTGATGATAAATATTAAGAAGGTGTGATCGGCTTGATGCCCCTAATTTCCGTTTAAGCGATTCAAGATAGCACTCGACGGTTCGATGTGATATTCCCAAATCTCTGGCGGTTTCTTTTGCTGTTTTTGCATAAGACAAGTGAATCAAGCAGTCCATCTCACGTGCTGTTAAACAATTTATGGATAAAGATAAAGGATAAACGTTTTTTGGTAAAGGCTGATATTAGATCTGCTGCGTAAGTCTTCAGACGCATCTGATTAACGAGCTGTGAAGCATCCCCAATCCATTTTGTTTTTTATGCAGCAAATCTATTAACTGACCAAGTAAGCCTTTAAATCAAAAGCTGCCAGAAAATTGCCCAAATGACGGACCTGTATACCGGTTTCTGTTGTAAACTCCCGCCTCAACTGCGCGACTAACTGTATGCGGGGAATGGCACCCAAAAACTTCTCAAAATGGTCAAAAGAGGGTGCTGGTTTATCATCCGTACTTTTGACCTCAATGCACAGAATAGGTTTGTCATCAACCACAATCAGAAAATCAATTTCTTTCCCTTCTTTTGTCCTTAAATAATGGAGGTGTCCTTTATGCCCATAAATATCTTCGACCGAATGAATTTCTTTGAGGAGACAGCAAGCCACTAGATTTTCAAGTCGAGCCCCATTGTCAGACCCATTAGCTGGGACTCTGGCAATATCATAAAAATAAAACTTGGGTTCCTTTAAAAGAGACCGGGCAATGTTAGTATGGTATGGCGTTACTGTAAAAATGGCATAAATGTTTTCGAGCATATCAATCCAGCTTTTGATTGTTTTGCTGTCAACCTGTAGATCATTAGCTAGATTCGCGTAGGATGTTGTGCTGGATACCCGTGGTTTCAACAGATCAATTAACAGTTCCAATAATTTGATTGATCGCACGGAATATAAATCCAAAAAATCTTGACGCAAAATGACATCAAGGTGTGATTTTTGCCAACGTCTGTAAAAGTCAACGGTTCCCTCTAAAAAGGGCTCCGGAAAGCCACTGTAGTTCATGAGACGGTTAAACACCTCGTCAACGTTCGGACTCCAATAGGTAACACCTTCCTTGATATCGATGGGGTGGAGCCGATAGGAGAAATACCGGCCCGCAAGGGAATCTCCAACCTTTTGAAAAGCGTCTAGATTTGCGCTGCCTGTGACAATAAGCCGTGGCGTATTTCCTTCTGTATCATAGATACCCTTAATCCAACGTTTCCAGTCACGCATTTTGTGAAGCTCATCAAACAAAATACAATCGGCATTTCTGTCCCACTGCTTTTTTAAAAGAGACGCGCGATCCTCGGATGAGTCAAAATTAAAATAGTCAAACTTTTTAAAAAGTTGCTTGGCGAGTGTGGTTTTTCCGGATTGACGGGGACCAGACAAAAGAATAATTTTCTTGGGCGAGTCCCTGAGAATAAATTGCGAAAGATATCGTTCCATAGTTTTTGCTTGTGTGTGAGCGGAAAAGGATTGGGGTTTTACTAGACCATAATAGAGCACTATCCGAAATGGTCAAGACTTTTCGGGATTTTAGTGCGTTTTGGTTTGGGGAGCGTCCTTGATTTTTTGCTGACTTGTGACGACTACTCTACAATTCACTTCGCACCCTTGTGTGGCCTGAGGGGATATTCCAACCAAGAATCACTCGTGCCAGCAACAGAATAAACAGGGCGCTTTAAAGTTGGCATAAAAAAAGAAGCAAGAGAAAATTCCCTTGCTTCTTTAAAGTCAAATTCTGATACCGAGTCCCTAGACTTAAAGGAACTCGGCATCAAAAAATGTTTTTCGTCTGGAGGCGGGTTCAATTCAGCCGCCGTAGACGATGCAACATACTTTTTATTTTTTTCCGTAAGCCTTTTCTTTGTCTTCGATCAGGCGTTGTAGCTCCGCTGTTTGTGCCGATACATCCTTGCCTTCAGATGTCTCCTTAACAATCAATTTCTGTAATACAGCGATTGCAGCTTCGCACTCCCGCAACGCAGTTCTAGGTGACATAGGCTGCTGACCCACTGACGCTGCACTGTGGTGGGGGCTAACATTAGAAGCATTCAACACAGGAGCATTAGGGTCTAGTGATAGACCTTGTGTTGACGCTGTCGCTGCTTTTGGACTTGCAGAATGACTCCGAACTTTCTGTGGTGTGCCAGGTCTAACTGTTTCTGGAAGAGAAGCACTCGACGTATTAGCATCAGTAGCGTCTACTGATAGATTTCTTGGTGACGTTGAAGCTGCTGCAGTTACAGTCACTCTCTCGGGATAGACACCATATCTATCGTAGTAGTCATAGTCGTGTTGCGTGAGCTCATAAGGTGTCTCATTAACGGCCTCAACAGACGAATAAGGAACGCCACCTGTGCTTGTTGATGCTGCAACTGCAGCTATATTTGAAGATGAAGCACTACGACTCAAAGATTTCCTTGGTGACGCTACAGTTACAGTCACTCTCTCGGGATAGACACCATATCTATCGTAGTAGTCATGGTCGTGTTGTGTGAGCTCATAAGGTGTCTCATTAACGGCCTCAACAGAACTAGATGTAGCAGAAGAGGTTATAGGTGAGCTTGTTGTCACCGCAGCTGCAGTCGCTCTCTCGGGATAGACACCATATCTATCGTAGTAGTCATGGTCGTGTTGTGTGAGCTCATAAGATGTCTCATTGCTTGCTGCTTGAACCGCAGTCGCGCTCAGAACCATCGCTGTTGACATTGCCGATCCCATAAGGGCAGCAACTAAAAGTGTCTTTGTGTTCAATTCCATATTATAGTCTCCAAAAAATTAAGTTAATTATTTCTCGCTTACAGTTTAACCATAAGCCTGAACCCTTAAAAAACCGTTAAAAACTCTACTTTTCTTTTCAGTTTCTGTTTTTAAAGTCCTTTTGCCTTCTCCACGCATAACAGATTAATACCATGGGGGTCAAAGCGTTCGCAAGTTTTTTGTGGGGGGGTGGGATGAATACATGGGTCCCATGGTCAAGCCACGGGGGGATTTCGGCCAGGGATAACAGGAGAAATAAAAACAGAGCTTAACGCACGCCTGTTTTCCTGAGCTTTTTTGACATCAGCATTAACAACACCAACGCCCCACAAGCGATGACCGAACTTGCCATAAAGATAGCACCCTCCCCAAAGTTATGGGCAACAAATGCCCCCATGGAATTGGATAAAACAATTGAAACGGAGCTGATCAAATAATAAAAACCAAACCCCGTCCCCCGAAGGTCATGCGGGACTGTATCGGCGACCAGCGCCAAAAACATGCTCTGTGTGATGCCAATCTGAACGCCCCACAGAACAACACCCACCATCATCAACGGAAGGTTTGTTGCCCACCCCAACAAAACATCCGCCACAATCAGAACCACAAATCCGATCCCCAGCAAAAATTGACGATCCAATCGATCAGAAAGCCGCCCAATAGGATACGAAACCAAAGAATTCGCACCGTTGTACAAAATCATAATAACGGGGGCATATTTGGCAGAAAGATCAAAATTCAAATGTGCATGGAGAAGCAACATCGCCTCGCTCACGCGGGCCAACATGAAAACACCCACAACAATCATCAGCAACCAGTAGGTTCCACCCAGATGGGGAATATCCTTCCAGGTGATGGGGTGCCGGCTATGTGTTTTTTTGGTCGGTTCTTTGGTATCAATCGTTTCAGGATGTTCTGGTTCCTTGACGGCGATAACCAAAATAATAGCCGCCAAAACGGCCGGAATTGTGGCAATCCAAAAAACAAGATGAAAATTTTCAGATGTCAGGACCATGGCTACGATTGCGATAATACCCCCAAGGAAGGACCCGGCCGTTGTCAGACTTTGACGAAGGCCGAAACAGGTTCCCTTTATATCGTCCGGGGATAAATCAGCCACCAAGGCATCACGGGGGGTGGCCTGAATACCATTACCAACACGATCCAAAAGCCTGGCGGCAGAGGCAGCCCCAAACGTCGAGGATAACGCAATAACCGGACGCGCAAGGGTTGCAATCCAAAAACCCCACACCATAATAAGCTTTCGGCGCATGAGATAGTCACTCAAGATTCCCGACAAAACCTTTATAGCGTAAGAACTGGCTTCAACGAACCCCTCCAAAAGGCTAATCCATCCAGAACTAACCCCAAGCGTCGCCATATAAACGGCGGAAAGGCCAAAAATAATAGACGTGGATACATTGAGCAATAATGATGCAACCCCAATGGCCCAGATGGACCGTGGAACGGCTGAAGTTGTTGGTTGAGCAAGATGGAGAGTCATGGCTTTACAAACAGATATCTAATAGAGGAGAATAAAAAAACATACGGCTTTAAACACATTTTAAGGGCTTTTATAAAGATGAAAAATTATACAGGAATGAACGTTCTGATCACAGGATCCACCAGCGGAATCGGATTAGCCATCGCTAAAGTATTTGCAAAGAAAAATGCGACCATTATTTTCAATGGTTTTGCGTCTATAGAAGAAATAAATACGATTCAGGCGGATTTGTCAAGGATAACATCCGGTCGCGTTCTGTATCATGGGGCCGATTTGACAAAACAAAACGAGATAGAATCCATGATTGAGGCCATCAATCAGGATGTTGGTGGTGTTGATATTTTAATTAATAATGCCGGAATACAACACATTAGCCCCATCGAAGATTTTCCACCAGAAAAGTGGGATCTTGTTTTGGCATTAAATTTATCGGCGGCGTTTCACACAACCAGATTGTGTTTGTCACAAATGAAAGAAAAAGGATGGGGCAGAATTATCAATGTCGCATCTGTTCATGGGTTGGTTGCGTCAATGCAAAAGGCCGCCTATGTGGCTGCAAAACATGGAATTATTGGATTAACAAAGGTTGTCGCCTTGGAAACAGCCAAACAAGACATCACTTGCAATGCTATTTGCCCCGGTTGGGTCCTTACACCGCTTGTCGAAAAACAAATTCAAACACGGGCCGAACAAAACCAACAAACACAAGAACAAGCAACACATGATTTATTATCAGAAAAACAACCATCCTTAAGTTTCGTGGACCCCTATCACATTGGGGAACTGTGCGTGTTTTTATGTTCGGATGCCGCCCAACAAATCACCGGGGTCGCTTTGCCGATTGATGGCGGGTGGACGGCGCAATAATCAGAACACCCCCGTTAGGCTTGCGGTATCTGGTCGAATCGAAAACCAATAATAAAAGGATTCTTGTGCCTGGGCCACAAACAGCTCAAGCCCAGAAACACAACGAAGATTCCGTTTTTTTGCTTCGATCAACAGGTTTGTTTCTTTTGGGAAATAGACCCAATCCACAACTAAACATTTTGGTGAAATGGACTGGGGTAGGTTAAAACCCAAACCACCCCCCTCTGTGTGCATCCCTATGGGGGTGGCATTCACAAACAGTGTCGCCCCTTGGCATTCCTTTTCCAGCCCATCACCAGAATAAATCACATCCCGCATGAGCATCTTGATTTCAAGATCCCCCCGTTGTGCGCAAGCCCAAGCCGTTGCCCGCGCAGCGCCGCCGGTCCCCAAAATAACAACCCGGTCAAATGGTGGACAATCCTTAAGCAATGAATAAATGGCTAATGCGTCTGTATTTGTCCCCTCTGTCCCGTTTTTTGTCGCCCGAATCGTGTTAATAGCACCAATTGTATGGGCCAACTCATCAGGAAAATCAACAAAGGGGATCACCGCTGTCTTGAATGGCATTGTTATATTGAATCCACAAAATCCATCTTGGATATAACGACCAAGGTCTGGTTTGGTTAGGGTTTTCCCTTCAAGCAGGGTGTACACCCCATCCATCCCGTACAACGAAAGCCACAATTGGTGGATACGGGGGGACAAAGAATGTCTGATAGGGTGGCCAATTAAACCAATTTTAATCATAAGGGGGTGTTTGTAACTCTGTTAATAACAACACAAGAACGATGGCACAAATTGTGGAAAAACACACTAATCCATCGTTTGTCCAAACTTTTGCACAATGCTGCGCTTTTATTTGTTGTCTTTTACACAGGTGGATTTTTTTATTGACAGGGTGTGAATAATTTTTTTAAAAGTCTTTCTTTTGCCCCACAAGACACTCCAAAGAAAAATATCACAACTACTTGATTAACAAGGATATTTTATAAACAAACACCCCGTTTCGATCAAATTTTAGATAAGTTGTTTGCCTGTGGAAAACCTTGGGGATATATTTTTATCCACATATTCACAGGCCCCTACTACCACCACTATTAATTACTAATATAAGATAGTAAAGTAGTGGTTTCTTGGCTTGTTACATTTTTTAACACCACAAAACAATCCCAAAATATTTCGAAAACACAAAGGAAGTTCTTGCGTGAAACCATTATTTTTTTTATCATGCATAAGAATTTCTTTTACGGAAAAAGCCCTTGGAAATAAATAAAATCCCCAAACCCTATATCGTTGTTTTGGGTAACGAAAAAGGGGGTACCGGTAAATCGACGGCGGCTATGCATATTATAACCAGTTTACTGAAAAACGGGTTTTCTGTTGCGAGCATCGACGTTGACGCGCGCCAGGGAACCTTAACGCGGTATGTGGAGAATCGTCGTCTTCGACAAAAAAACACAGGGGCAGATCTTTTGCTGCCAGAACATCGTGCTATTTTTAAAAGCGCCTTGGATCACACAGCAGATGCACAAGCCGAAGAAACAAAAACAATAACAGACACACTGGTGGAATTTAAAGATTTCGATTATGTTGTTTTTGATACACCAGGAAGCGATAGTTTTTTATCGCGCCTTGCCCACTCAAAGGCGGATACGCTTATCACCCCCCTCAACGATAGTTTTGTAGATTTGGATATGTTGGTCCGGGTTAGCCCTGATTCGTTGGATGTTTTGCGCCCTAGCACCTATGCGGAAATGGTGTGGGATCAAAAAAAACAAAAAGCAATTAATGGTGGTGGGTCTATCGATTGGATTGTTATGCGGAACCGATTGAGTAATATTTATTCCCGAAACAAGGAAGAAATGGAGCGTGTCCTAAAAGCCCTGTCGAAAAGAATCGGTTTTCGGTTAATCCCAGGGTTTGGGGAGCGTGTTATTTTTCGTGAGCTTTTTTTGAGTGGTTTGACGTTGTTGGATGTGCGGGAAAGCAAGGCCCCATTAAGCCTTTCGCATATTGCGGCAAAGCAAGAATTGGCCGTTTTGATGGAAATGATTCAAATTCCCCAGAAATCCTTTCGGCAAAGTATGGATCGGGCCCCCGTGTGAAAAAAGTTAAAACATGTATTTTTCCGGTTGCAGGCCTTGGTAGTCGTTTTTTACCGGCAACAAAATCAATCCCCAAGGAAATGTTGGTGGTGGTTGATAAGCCGCTGATTCAATATGCGGTAGAGGAAGCAAAAGCCGCCGGCATTGAGCGGTTTATCTTTGTGACATCCCAAGGGAAATCGGCGATCGAAGATCATTTTGATTCTTCGCGAATTCTAGAGGAAACCCTTAGGGAGCGTGGTAAGGAATTCGAGCTTGGGCTTTTGCAGCAAATTCGTTTGGATCCAGGACAAGCTGTGTATATTCGTCAGCAAGCTCCATTGGGGTTGGGGCATGCTGTTCTTTGTGCGCGTCAGTTGGTTAACGAAGATGCGTTTGCGTTGATTTTGGCGGATGATTTGGTGTTGTCAAGCTCATCAACCAATGGGTCCTGTTTGGGGCAAATGATGAAAAATTACACCCTCTATGATGGCAATATGGTTGGGGTTATGGATGTTCCACCAGAGGAAACAAAACGCTATGGCATTTTGGATGTTTTGGGAAGGCAGGGATCAAAGGTCAGGGCAAAAAACGTTGTGGAAAAGCCATCTGCCGACCAGGCACCCTCAACAACAGCGATCATAGGTCGTTACATCCTGAATAGCGAAATCTTTGGGTATTTGGAACAGCAAACCCCAGGGGCAGGCGGGGAAATACAGCTGACAGATGCAATTCAGGCCATGATCCACGAAGCGCCCCTAACGGGGTTCTTTTTCGAGGGGGAGCGGTTCGATTGCGGAACAAAAGAAGGGTGGCTCGAGGCTAATATAGCCTATGCCTGGGCGGATCCAGAGCTAAGAAAAAAACTACAAGAAATAGTCAAGAAATACCTACATCGGACCCACCATGATCATTGATGAGATTAATATTGCTCCCCTACTTAAGGCACTTAATAAATTCGATGAGTTTCGTTTGAATATTCTGACCGAGCAAGAACGAGCCGGGGCCATACAAGCCTTTGAGTATTGTTTTGAGTTGTCATGGAAAATCATGAGGCGTTTTTTGGAAAAGCGCGGTCAGGTTGTTAATTCTCCAAAGGAAACATTCAGGGTTGCTGCTTTGGAGGGGTTTATTGATGATCCTGAGTTATGGTTTGAGTTTCTTAAAAAAAGAACCATGGCGGTCCATACGTATGAGGAGGATGAGGCCGAAAAAGTTGCCGCCACATTTCCATCCTTTTCAATCGCGATCCATGATTTTCTTGTTGTTCTTGGTGCCAAGTGATAACACGGCATGGGCTGTCTTTAGAACCAAGACACCTTAAAATCACCCAAGATATACTGGCAAAATACCCCTATACTTTTTACGCTTTCGGTTCTAGGGCCAGGGGAAATCCTAAACGGTTTTCAGATCTGGATTTGTGTTTTTTAGAGGATATTCCCTATAACATCAGAAGCCACATAGAGGAAGATTTCGAAGAATCTGATTTGCCATATAAGGTTGATTGTGTTCATTTTTTTTCTTGCGATGAGACATTTAGGGAAATTATCCAAAAGGATTTGGTTTTGCTGAGTCCAGTGGGGGTGGATATTAGGGATTGTGAAAGCATTCCGATGCAGGTAAACTTTACGATTAAAGATACCTCACTCTAAAAAGGATAATTATGCTTGTTCAACAAACAAACGATGCAAACTTTGAAGTGGATGTTTTGCAATCCCCCATGCCAGTTCTTGTGGATTTTTGGGCAGAATGGTGTGGTCCCTGCAAAATGTTGTCACCTATTCTTGAGGATGCCTATCCATCAATTTCTGGAAAAACAAAAATATTAAAACTTAATATCGATGAGAATCCAAACACTCCTGCACAATACGGTGTTCGCAGTATCCCAACAATGATCATTTTTATTGGCGGAAAAGCGGTCGCGACAAAAGTTGGCTTGCTAACAAAAAGCAATCTTATTGCTTGGGTCGAATCGATCGTTGGTTAGTTTTATGTGTATTGGGTTTTGATTGTGTCGAAAAATTATAGTTCCTTGGCGAATGCCATCCGTTTTTTGAGTATGGACACAGTGGAGGCCGCAAAATCTGGCCACCCTGGAATGCCTATGGGCATGGCTGATGTGGCAACGGTTTTGTTTTGTGATTTTCTGAAATTCAACCCACAGGATGCTTCTTGGCCGGACCGGGATCGATTTGTTTTATCGACAGGACATGGGTCGGTGTTGTTGTATAGCTTGTTATATTTAACGGGCTATCCCGACATGACGATCGAACACCTAAAGCAGTTTCGCCAGTGGGGAAGCCTGACGCCCGGTCACCCTGAATACGGCCATACACCCGGTGTTGAAACCACGACGGGCCCACTGGGTCAGGGGTTGGCAACGGCCGTTGGGATGGCCTTGGCCGAAAAAATGCTGAGCGACCGATTTGGATCGGGCATCAGCGATCATCACACATATGTCATTGCTGGAGATGGCGACCTGATGGAGGGTATAAGCCAGGAGGCATTGTCATTTGCTGGGCATTACAAATTAAACAAGTTGATTGTTTTGTTTGATGACAATCATATTTCGATCGATGGCAGTACAGATTTAAGCACATCCGACGATCCATTGATGCGCTTTAAGGCATCGGGGTGGAATGCCGAACAAATTGATGGTCATGATTTTGCTGCCATTCACGCAGCGATTTCTAGGGCCAAACTATCCAATAAGCCATCCTTGATCGCGTGTCGCACAACCATTGCCAAGGGGGCGCCAACAAAATCGGGCACATCCTCCAGCCATGGCAGTCCTTTGGGGACTAAGGAAATCGAGGCGGCGCGGTCTTTGTTGCAATGGCCGTATGCTCCGTTTGATATTCCTGATGATGTTTTGTCGGTTTGGAGGGGGGCCGGAGAGCGTTCCTTGGGGGATTATACCGCCTGGAAAAAGCGGTTTGAGGGGGTCAAGCAGGTGGAGGTGTGTGATTGGAAAAAAATAATCCTCGACCTTAAAAAACGCTTTGCACAGGAAAAACCAAATCTTGCTACGCGTCAACTTTCACAAACAGTTCTGGAGGAAATCGCCCCTGCCCTGCCCTTTTTAATTGGTGGGTCCGCAGATTTGACCGGATCGAACAACACAAAAGCATCATCACAACAAGCAATCACCCCAACCGATTTTTCGGGGCAATATATTCATTATGGCATCCGGGAACATGCTATGGCAGCGATTATGAATGGCCTTTCCGTTCATGGTGCTGTGGGCGATTCTTTTGTTCCTTATGGTGGGACGTTCCTTGTTTTTGGTGATTATCTGCGACCCGCATTGCGATTGTCGGCCCTTATGGGGCAAGGGGTAATTTATGTCCTGACGCATGATTCCATCGGCCTTGGGGAGGATGGTCCAACACATCAGCCAGTCGAACATCTTGCCAGCCTTCGGGCCATTCCCAACCTGAACATTTTTCGCCCCGCCGATGGTGTGGAGGTTGCTGAATGCTGGGAACTGGCTATTGCCGACCGCAAAACGCCGTCTGTTCTTGCTTTAACACGACAGGCTGTTATGCCGGTTCGTTTGGATGTGCAGTCAGAAAACTTGTGCGCTAGAGGGGGTTATATCCTAAAAGAAGCTGCCCATCAACGCCAAGCAACGTTGATTGCAACGGGGTCAGAAATCGGTCTGGCGATCCAGGCTCAACAAATTCTGGCGGACGAGGAAATTTTCGTTTGTGTTGTTTCGCTTCCCTGTTGGCGATTGTTTGACAAACAACCAAAAGACTATCAGACTAAAGTACTAGGGAACGCTCCACGTATCGGTATCGAGGCCGCCATTGATTTTGGTTGGCACAAATATATCGGATCCGATGGTGCGTTCATTGGAATGCATGGGTTTGGGGCATCGGCCCCCGCACCCCGGCTATATCAGGAATTTGGCATCACAGTGGATGCTATTGTTCAAACAGTTAAACAAAGGATTTTAGAATGACGACAAAGACCCCCATAAGAGTTGCTATTAACGGATTCGGCCGCATCGGGCGCATGGTTTTACGTGCATTGGCCGAAAGCAAACGAACAGATATTCAGGTTGTTGCGATCAACGATTTGGGCCCTCTGTCCAGCAATGTGCATTTGTTTAAATATGATTCTGTGCATGGTCGATTTTCTGGGACAGTGACAACAACAGAATCAACAATGGATGTGGGGTTTGGCCCGATTCAAATTTTTGCCGAACCAACACCAGAAAAGCTTCCTTGGGGTGATTTAAAGATCGACCTTGTTATGGAATGTTCCGGCCATTTCACAAAACGCGCCGACGCTGCCAGACATTTAGCAGCTGGTGCAAAACGCGTTCTGGTGTCTGCCCCGGCTGATGGTGCTGACCTGACCGTTGTGTATGGCGTCAACCATCAGGACATCAAGGCCGATCATTGGGTTATTTCCAATGCATCGTGCACGACCAATTGTTTGGCCCCGGTTGCCAATGTATTGAATCAGGCCATCGGTATTGAATATGGTTATATGACCACGATTCATTCCTATACGGGCGATCAACGGTTGGTTGATACGTTGCACAGCGATTTAAGGCGCGCCAGGGCTGCATGCCAATCCATGATCCCAAGTTCCACCGGTGCGGCGAAAGCTGTTGGTTTGGTGTTGCCAGAATTAAAGGGCAAACTAGAAGGAACGGCCATTCGCGTTCCAACCGCCAACGTATCGGTTGTAGATTTTAAATTCCATGCAAAACGAAACACATCGATTCAGGAAATCAACCAGGCGATCGAACAGGCTGCGGGTGGTGCGCTTTTGGGTGTGTTGGGTGTGGTCAGGGAACCGCTGGTTTCTATCGATTTTAACCATGATCCACACAGCTCGTCCTTTGACACAACGCAAACGCAAGTTGTTTGTGATCGGTTTTGTCGGGTTCTGGCCTGGTATGATAATGAATGGGGTTTTTCAAACCGCATGTGCGATGTAGCAAGTTATATCGGATCATTATAGAAAAAAGAATTCTGTATAATGAATCCGTAGACTTCTGTTTTATAAAAGTGTACAGTCCTGTTGGTAGAATTAATCAACGGGACTGTACATGAAAAAAATTATTTTCCTTTTGTTTTCCACGTTTGTGTTCACAAACACTGGTTATACTGCAAGTGTGGCATCAACGGCCGCTGTGGTTGGGTCTGGTGACCTTGTATCCCCCCTTTCTCTTGATGAAGCTCTTGATGACATAAAAGAAATCGCCATAGGTCGGCAGAGATATAATCAGACACTTCTTGATTTTTTTAGTAACGAAAAAATTCCGATACAGAGCCGGTTTGATTGCTATATGGACTCCTTGGGAGAAGGGGGAGGGTTTGGAAAAATCAAAGATCCAAATGAATGGCCCAATATCAGCGCAACCATTAAAAACAGTATATTGCATGATTTGGATACACACGTCACCATACTTGAATTAATTGAAAATATACAATCTCCGCATTCTGCACGTAATGTTGTGGTGGGGGTAGATTTTGGTATTAATGAGCCCATGATAAACGTTTTGTATACGCATGTTTATACGCAGTATCTGAGAGATAAAAAAGGGCAAGACCTTAGTCAAGAAAGCGCAATCTCTCAGGGGCAGATACAAAACGAACAATCTCATGCAAAACGTGCAGAAGCCATTGAGCTGTTTTACTTGGATGAAATTTTAAACAAAATCACCCCCTTTGCGGAGGGGTCTGTTGTGAGAATGTGCAGGGATTATATATCTCTACATTATGATGGTAAGGAGGACACAACACAGACATATTTTGATCCAAAATTATTGCTGTTGGGTCATGAAAAGGCACAACAATCCACAGAGGATACAAAAAAATTATTGGTGAGTCCTGTGTTGTGTGATGAGTTTAATGATAAAGTTTTGACTCTGATGGTTGAGGTGTCAGAGTTACACAAAGTGGCAATGTTTCAGAAATTCTCATGTCAATATATGAAAAAAATTGCACAAAAATATAATGAGGTGGAAAAACTTATAGAGTGCTATATAGAAAAACAAAATATCTATACGGCAGAAAAAAGAAAAAAGCGTGCGGAGAAAAAAGAGAAAAATAGGCTTAGGGATTCTGTTGCACAGTCGGCGGTTTTGGACAATATCGTTCCTGATTCAGGTGCTTTTATTTTATCTGGACAGTCTCTAGCGTCTCAAGAAATCTCTGAGGTTATATCATCCGCTAGCAGTGTTGGGGTTTTTCAGGGGATAGCAGAATCCGATCCTTACATGGTAACCCCCGAAAAACCCCTATTTGTCGCATCATCAAAAGCATGCAAAACTATCGAAGAGAGCAAGTCGGATCCTTTCGATTTGAAGAAAGAGAAAATCCGAAGTGACGTCCTAGAATTTCTGGAAAAGATCCGTTCTGGAGAATCGGTTGGGTATTCAGCCTTGGAAAAAATCATAAAAAAAATGGGTGGAACTGTCGAGCAAGGTGGGAAGGCTTCTCATCGACATATCGAGATCCCTCACTTAGAGCTTGGAAAGACAATCTATGGGGGGACATACAGACCCCATGGGCATCAAATAAATGCCTATCCCTTGTGGCTTGATCTTGGGGTGGATGTTATTCAGCGGGCGATTACTGTCTAGTTTTTTATAGTATGTTTTTTGCAAATATAACGTTGATTTTTTTTATATAAATGTTTTTATATCAATTGATCATTCATATTACAGGAAATATTTATGATGAAAATTGTTTTTTTTATATTGGTTGTATTTTTTAATATCAGTCATGCCGATAGTTGTGCAACATCGGCATCAACGGCAGACACAACCAGCCTTCTGAGCTCGATCCCAGACGAAGCCCTTGGCAACGTCAAGGACATTCTCGCGGGACGAATTCGTTATAATCAAACCCTCAGGGATCTTATCATTAACAACGAGATCCCTATTCGGGAAAGGGTTGCTTGTTATGTGGATGTTTTGGGGTTAGATACTGATGGTGGCATTATTGAGAAAATGACAATTGAAACCCAAGAACGCAATATTGAAAACTTTAAATGTCGCATATCGTATGACATAGGTATCTATCAGACGATCAGTTCTCTGGTTGAAAACAGACAACATCAAAGTCAGAATCTTGTTTTTCTGAAAACCTGTAGGGAGTTTGGCTTTTCTTGTGAAGAGTCAAAAATTAATGTTTTATATGCGTATATTCATGCTGAATTCTTAAAAGAAGAGGCTGTGCAAAAGAATTACTTAGATAGAAATGGTATAAAACCGCATCAAAAACAAGCAGAACCTCAAGCGCAGCGTGATAATGCGGTCGAGTTGTTTTATTTGCAGAAAATTTTAGGAACGATAACTCCTTTTACAGAAAGATCGGTTGTCAAGCTGTGCAAGGATTATACATTTGCGCGCTATAATGATGCTGAAAATAAAACGGAATCATATTTTGATTACTCGCTTTTGATAGAATTAGGCCGTCAAAAGGCAGAGAAATCCATAGAAGAAGCGGGAAAAATACTGGTAAGTCCTGTGTTGAAAGGTGAATTTGATCCTAAAGCTCGCAATCTCATGAGCAGGATACCGAGATCTTGGGGTATTATGGCGAGTGTGCAGAGTTGGTGTCAATGTGTGAAAGTAATAACGCAGAATTATATAGATCTTGAGGATCTCATAGAAGAATACAAGGCAAAACAGGAACTTCACACAGAACAGAATAGAATAAAGAGGAAAAAACAATCAGTCAAAAAAGAGAAAAAAGCTGCGCCTGTAGGTTTTGATGTGCGTTCATCGGCACAAGGGAATGTGATGTTTGATTTATTGGGTGTAATGGATCTGCCTGCCAACTCTTTGTCTTCGCAAGCAGCGCAGGCGGCTGTGTCTTCCCCTGGTGATAGCAAGGTTTTACAGAAAGACATAAGCTGTGAAGATATTTCTTATGATGATAAGCGGGCGTTTGTGCCTGATTCTGCGGCAGATCGACCTTTGCAAGATTTTGGTGTAGTAGGTTTTGATAAATCTATGATTGTTTTACCATCAAAAGCACTCAAGATTATCGAAGAGCAAAAAATGGATTTTGTTGGTCCAAAAGAAAAAATCCGAAGCGAGGTTCAAGATTTTTTAGACAGTGTCAGCCGTAGAGAAAATGTCAAATACGAAGACATGGTTTCTATCATAAGAAAAATGGGTGGGCGCGTTCAACAAGCGGGAAGGGCTTCTCACAGACATATCGAGATTCCCCATATGGATTTTGGAAAAACGATCTATGGGGGAACATATCAACCCCATGGACGTCAAAAAAATACCTATCCATTTTGGCTTACTCTTGGGGTGGATGCTATCAATCAGGCCATCAATCTTTAAGGGGTGTCTGCGCAGTCATAAAATTTATTTCTGCGCAGCTTTCTGATAGAACCCTCAACCAATAACCTGACCAGCTTTTTTCCAATCAGTCAAAAATGTTGCTAATCCCACATCCGTCAACGGATGATTGATCATCTGATAAAGCACCTTTGGGGGAATTGTTGCGATGTCGGCGCCGGCCTTTGCTGCCTGAACAACATGCATCGGGTGGCGCATTGAGGCTGCCAATATTTGTGTATCCAAATTGGGGCTGTTGTCAAAAATCTCTCGTAACTCATGAATCAGATCCATTCCCTCTTGGCCAACATCATCCAGTCGACCAACGAATGGGGAAATAAATGTGGCGCCAGCCTTTGCGGCAAGCAACGCCTGTGCTGCAGAAAAACACAGTGTGACGTTGACCATGATGCCATCGTTGCTTAGGGCATAGCAGGCCTTTAATCCATCAAACGTTAGGGGAACTTTAACGGCGACGTTTTCTGCGATTTTGGCGAGTTTTTTGCCTTCCTCCACCATTGTTTTATAATCTGTGGCGATAACCTCCGCACTGACGGGGCCTGGGACAATCTCGCAAAGTTCTGCAATAACATCCTGGAATTTGCGTCGGCTTGCTGCAATTAACGATGGATTGGTTGTAACACCATCCACCAATCCCAAATCCAACAATGCCTTGACTTCATTAACGTCTGTTGTGTCTAGAAAAAAATCCATAATGGGTCCTTATTACAAAAAGTTTATAGGGGAAGTATACTAGACAACGTAGGAGAGAGTGCAAGGATAAATTTGTTTAGTGGTTTCCGGTTGGGCGCCATCATGATAGATTAAAAATGACAAGTCAGTATGGCGGAAATGGAATGATCAATGCTCGTTTATGATGAATACCTATCGATTCTTATTTTCTTTTTCCTGGGGTTTTGTTTGTCGGCTATTCTTGTGCTTATTGCCTGGTGGCGTAGCAAAAAAAATCCTTACCCTGAAAAATTAGGCCCCTATGAATGTGGCTTTGATGCGTTTGACACCCCAAAACACAACTCACGGGGTCGTTTTAGTATTCGATTTTATCGTGTTGCGATCTTGTTCATTATTTTTGATCTGGAGATTGCTTTTTTGTTTCCCTGGGCTATGCGGCTAAAGAAACTCGGGGAGTTTGGTTTTTGGGCAATGATGCTATTCCTGGGTATTTTGACTGTCGGATTTATATATGAATGGAAAAAGGGAGCGTTAGAATGGGATTAAGTCAATGAAAAAAACCCTGGACGATCTTAAGCCTTATTTACCGGCCAATCTTCAAAGCGAGGCGGCTTTGTTTAATGCTGCGACAGAGGAAATCAGTAACAAGGGTTTCATTGTCACGCAACTGGATACTGTCGCTGCTTGGGCCCAAAGTGGGTCATTGTGGCCCATGACGTTTGGTCTGGCATGTTGTGCTGTTGAAATGATGCATACGGCATCCAGTCGGTATGATCTGGACCGCTTTGGGGTTGTTTTTCGTCCAAGCCCCCGGCAAGCCGATGTGATGATTGTGGCGGGGACGCTGACCAATAAAATGGCGCCCGCCCTGCGCAGGGTTTATGACCAAATGCCCGAACCCCGGTGGGTTATTTCCATGGGGAGCTGTGCAAACGGGGGTGGGTATTATCATTATTCTTATTCTGTTGTGCGTGGCTGCGATCGTATTGTTCCGGTTGATGTTTATGTTCCAGGATGCCCGCCAACCGCGGAGGCTTTGTTGTACGGAATTTTGTTGCTGCAAGAGAAAATCAAGCAACGCAAGACCTTTTCAAGAATGAGCTGAGGGAGTTTTTGTTGTGATAATAAATCTGTCGCCTCTTTTTTTAAGAAGATGATACAATGGTGCTGAGGGTCGCATGTTTAGCCGCCCCTAGATTAAGGATGATAAGGTATGGTTGGTATTAATTCTATTCTTGCCCCATCGCGCCAATTGGTAACAGGACAGGCGCCCGCTGTTGCGAATCCCTTTGCTGCCAATCAGGGAAAAAGTTTCCAAGATTTTATGGGCGACCAGATAACCAGCTTTACCCAACATGCTCATGCAGTTGAAAAAGAGGTCAATAGCGCAGCACGGGGTGGTACTGAAATAGAAAATATCATCCCGATGGTTGCTGAGTTTTCATTGGAATTCGAAGCCCAAACCAAAATTGTTGAGGCCCTAAAAGGTGTTATACAGGCTTTGCAGGGAATACAAATTTAGTCCTGTTTACTGTTTGGCGCTGTTCGATAAATCCAATCAAACTCAATCGTACCCTCTAACAAGGTTGCCATTTTACCGGCAGAAATTTTGGTCAACAAGTCATCTGTCAGGGCAGAAACGCGTCGGATATGGAATTTTTTGATTTGCGACAGACCTGGTAATTCTGTTTGAATTTTTTCCATGAATTGGTAAATCTGGGTATCGTGCAGGACTTTCACTGTCACGCTGACAGATCGCTTGGAAAGCCCAAGATCTTTTGATTCAACCTCCTCATTCCCTGATTGTGTGGTTAGCATCTGGATTTTGCAGTGTTTCTGCCATGATTGAAATTGTTCTTTTAGGTGATCAAACGAAACAGGCTGAGAGAAATGCTTTTTCTGAAAGCTGTTGAATTGATCGGGGTATTGATGAATCCCTTCTGTGTAGTGTTTTAGAATTTCATAAGTATGTTTTTTTTCGACGAGATCATTTTCAAGTTGATTCATGTTGGTGCACAAATCGGTATAATTCGTATCCGAAAGGACAGAAAATAAAAAGGCCAGGGCGGAAAAAGCCAACAAGAAAACGGACGCCCCGCCGGTTGTGGGCTGACCCCAAGTAGTGATGAATTTACCAAGCTTTATGGCGGATATCTTCACGTGAACTGGTTATCCGAGCCACAGTTTATTGTGAACAACCCAAACAGGGAGGATAAAAAACCTTTGCACGTGGGGACGGTTGCTTCGCTCTCTCGAAAGGCCCTTATTTCTTGACAATCCTTGGCGATCTTGGAAGGTTTGGCGCTATAAATACGGACTAGGCGCGTTTCCAAGCAGGGCCTGTTTTCATAGCAGGGTGATTTATTGATGATATGCAAATCCATTTGCGCATCGGATAAGGCTTGCAGCATTTCGATTGTCTTATCGGTATCGCCATTTTTATGATGTGTTTCAGCGGCTTTGTGTGAATCGGTTATAGTTTTCATATATTCGTATCTAAGGATTTCGGCAAACTCTTCGTCATCATCGCTGTCGAAGGTATCGGACTCGGTCCGCGAATCATTAAGGTCTGGTATGCCTGTGCTCGAGGTTGAGGAGAAACTTTCGTATCCTGATAGGTCCCCGTTATGCCGTTTTTCTGCCCAAAAATCCTCATAATACTCATCTGAATCCGACGCATACCCTGCGTTGCAAAAAATCACCAACAACCAAACAACGCGATACATACAATCTTACATTCTTTTTAAATCTTTGTTTGTGTAAAATTGTATCTATATCGATGGATAATGTCTATCGTTCTGGCTGCCCTAACGATCAGAAATTTTCAGCGATAGCGTCTGTTTCTTGGGCGATTTTGACCATTCAATTTGGCATGTCGGACAAAAAGCGGTGATCATCCGTTTTGCTTTCTCCTGATAGGCTGTTATTTTCTTAGGATCAGATCGATGGGGATTTTTAGCATCAGTAAAAAATTTTTCGTTCAGGATTAATGTTAATGCAAGGGATGATGTTTGTTTGATGCTACCTTCCCGTTCCCACATCATGTCCGTCACGACGGCTTCGGGGGACAGGGCACGTGATGCTGTTTGAAGGATCCTTAAGGGATCGACACCACCCTTTGATCGATAATAATGGAACAAGCGCGCGGCTGGAAGATTTTTAGTGTCAGTGGCGCTTAACGTATAATTCTTGGCAGCATTTTCCAAATAATCATGGTGCCGGCTTTCGCCGAATGCTTTTACAAAAAAGATCATCCCGATGCACAGGCAAACAACCGAAAGGGTAATTGATGCAAACAAAAGGAGCCTTGGCACAGCAAAGGCCAGCCGATTCTGTCGTAATTCAGGAATGCAAAAAGAATTTAAAATTCGTTCTGTCCAACGGGTCGTTGGGCGAAACAAGGCGGCATGATCATCATCCTTGAGTTCCGCAAATTCTGCCCCTATGGCTGACGCAAGGGTTGATCCATTGTGTGCCCGATTACTAACCAACGTAATGGAATCACCTTCTTGGTACCCGTTCCTATGTAAATAACGAAGCGTAGAAATGGTTTCTGTGCGCCAAGATAAGTCGCACCAATCTTGCGGGTGAAAGTCCCGCTGTGGAAGGGAAAGCCAGTCCCACCACATAGCGAGTCTTGCGTCTCTCAAGGTAACGACAGAGTCGAAGCGTAGACAGCGAAACACTCGAGC
>JAPLOP010000023.1:0-66856 GCA_026400645.1 Alphaproteobacteria bacterium
AGCGCACTATAGAAGCCCCCTCAAAGCCAAAAAATGTTACAAAAAAAGGAGAAAAACAGGTAAGATTCAGGCAGCCAAAACGCCCCAAAAAACGGTAATTCTAGTTGTCGTTAGAAGGGAATTCTAGTTGTCGTTCATCAATGATCTTTGCGAACGAACGAAATGAACCCGGCAATCCAGCGCCCTCATTTCCAATAAACATAGACAATCGGCGTTGAAAGATTTCCCTTGCATTTCTGTAATTATTCATCCTAATATCCAATTTAGTAAGTTGACTTACTGATAGTGTGGATGTTATTTTTCTAAATTTCAAGCAGTATTGCCATACCCAAAATGAATGGCAATAAGGATTCTGTGTTGCCGAGTTTCGTTCGTTCACAGTTTGACTATATTTTTTAAGCTCCGTTATTGGTTCATCATCTATCTTAGAAGTTGATCAACCCGTATTTCAAATACCTCAACTTCATTAAATGTTACTTGAAGTTTGTCGCTTATCGTATCAGTGATTCCCCCTAGACTGAAATTTTTAATCAAATCATCAATTTTTTCTACGATCAGACCAAACTTCCTCTCAGCGGATTCACAAAACTTATTCACATCACTCATGCCTCTCTGATAAATCTCAGCCCCTCTCTCACGAAATTGATCCCAAACCCTTCCCATCCCGCATCCATTTTCTTCGTACTCTCCCATTGAATATCCATCGCCCGCCGCCAACAAAAAACCCGCAACAAAAACAGCTTTCATCATATACTTATATTTATTTATCATCATTCTGCACTCTCCAATATTGATTTGTTAATTGATTCATTAAATAGAGCCTCATTCCATATCACATACTGCCCCTCGCTTTCTGAAAGAATTATACCATTTTCAATAAATCTTCATGAGTTCGAGGCAATTTCTGGATTGCTTCTTCGGGCTTCGCCCTCCGCGCAATGACGTCGTCATGACGAACGAACGAAGTGAAGTGTGGCCATCCAGGAAACTCATGAAGATTTATTGAAAATGGTATTGGTTCAGGCAAAAAAATACCCCGTGTCCGATGATGAATCGAAGCACAGGGCAATTAGAGAGAGGCTCTCTTACAGGACAGAGGCTAAAAAGTACAAGGAAGCAGCTTACTCATGCCTACTCCACATCATCGCTTATATCCCCACAGCAACCAAAACATATCCATGGTTGTCACCCCAAACGCATACATCAATGGGGTGGAAAATGCATTGCTCGTGCTTGGTTTTGATACATCCGCACCCTTATCCAACAAAAGCCGCGCAATGGGCAGAGAACCCTTATCCACAGCATAATGCAGCGGAGTCATCCCATCACTACTCACCAGGTCCACCACCGCCAGATGGTCCAGCAAAACCTCCACAACTTTTATACGGCCGCTTGCCGCTGCCCAATGCAGGGCCGTTAATCCCTTGGAATCCACACGATTAATATCAGCCCCACCCTGGATTAAAGTCTTTATCACATCTGCACTGCCGTACAATGCCGCCACTTCAAGGGGGGATCCATCCTTAAGGATCAAATCGACCGTCGCGCCATGATCCAATAATGCCTTTGCCACAGCTGGCTTATTCAACATTGCGGACAAATGCAATGCTGACAGTCTCGCACACCCTACACCAAACTCATCAATCTTTGCGCCCCATCGTACCAAAACATCTACCAAATCGGGGCTATCAGACATTGCCGTCATCTGAAGTGCTGTCAATCCTTGATACCCAGGAAGACTAACATTTGCATGATGACGCAGCAAAACTTCCGCAACATCTGCATGATTATAATCTACAGCCATATGAAGGGCCGAGAGCCCATTAATAGGACTAACCGAATCAACCTTTGCACCATATTTCAATAAAATTTCTGTAATGCCCACATCGCCACGAGCAGCAGAAAATTGAAGCGCACTTGTTTTAATCTTTCCCGCCTTTAAATCAACTGTCGCACCACATCGCAACAAAGCCTCAACCCCTTCCATGCCCCCATATATCGCCCCCATATGAAGCGCTGCTACCCCATCAATTTGATCAACTTTCGCCCCACCCTTGCACAAGGCCTCCACCAAATTGGCACTATTGCGCATTGAAGCCACATGAAGAGCTGAAATAGTATAACTCCCATCGCTTGTAAGAATGTTAAGGGACAACAAAAGGTCCAGGCTACCCAAGTCACCATCATCTGCATTTTTGTAAAGACGTTCAAATTCCTGCAACGAAACATTTTCTTTTGTAATACTGTTCGTCATTTTAATAAGCATTGGTTTCTCATGGAACCCCAACTTCACTTCTTCACGTGATGATATGTATGATGCCTCCAAGCCCACACTTGATCCAAACAACGTCACAATAAACAAAAATAGCTGAAAAATTTTCCTTGCATTCTTTCTATAGAGCACAGTAATATCCACTTGATAAGTTCTTGTACTGATATTATGGGTATTTTTTGTCTCAAAAATCAATATTTTTTATGAATGGCACCGCGTAAACTAATACACCAAATCATCAGGTCTAATATAAAACATCTGAATCCTTATAATTTCCGGAATTCTATACAGACTTACCTTGTAATTATAACCAAGCACATCTAAACATAGAGAGGCTTCTTTAAAAAAGCCTGTAGGCCTGGCCATAATTATTCTCTTTTTTTCTTCCAGCAACTGAAGTCCCTCCGCAATAAAACTAGATTCCTCCACAACGCCGCCACCCATAACTTTTTCAAAAAATTCCCTAACTGGCTTAAGCACAAGATCTCCAGATTCATCCGCCGAATATCCATCACCCGCTGCCAATAAAATCCCAGCAACAAAAACCATTTTTACTATATATTTATTTATCATCATTCTGCACTCTCCAATATTGATTTGTTAATTGATTCATTAAATAGAGCCTCATTCCATATCACATACCGCTCCTCGCTTTCTGAAAGAATTATACCATTTTCAATAAATCTTCATGAGTTCGAGGCAATTTCTGGATTGCTTTGTCGGGGCTTCCTCCCTCCGCGCAATGACGTCGTCATGGCGAACGAACGAAGTGAAGTGTGGCCATCCAGGAAACTCATGAAGATTTATTGAAAATGGTATTGGTTCAGGCAAAAAAATACCCCGTGTCCGATGATGAATCGAAAGCACAGGGCAATTAGAGGGGGGATTCGGGATGTAGGTTAAAAGTACAGCTTACTCACAACCCCCTCCCCATCATCGCTTATATCCCCACAGCAACCTAAACATATCCATGGTTGTCACCCCAAACGCATGAACCAGTGGGGTCGACAACGCATAACTCGTGCTTGGTTTTGATACATCCGCACCCTTATCCAACAAAAGCCGCGCAATGGGTAAATAATTCTTATCCACAGCATAATACAGGGGTGTCAATCCCTTATTGCTGGCCAAATCAACTGCCGCCAGATGATCCAACAAAACCCCAACCATCTTTTCCTTCCCACGCATCACCGCCCAATGCAGAGGGGTTAATCCATCCTCATCCGGATGATCAATCGCTGCCCCACCTTGGATTAGGGCCACGGCCACATCCGCACTATCGAACCATGCAGCCATATGAAGCGGGCTTGATCCCATCTCCCCAATAAAATTGACGTTCGCACCATACTTCAATAAAAGCCTAGCCATATCGGCATAATCATATTGAGTCGCCATAAAAAGAGCTGTTCTTCCACCATAGGTATGATCAACCACCGCCCCACGTTTCAGCAAGACTTCTGCGCCTTTTAAAAAATTGTTTTCAACGGCGACAAGAAGTGGCCTTATCCCCACGCCATCACTACCCACATCTATCGTTGCATGATGATCTAATAAAAGATTAATGCCATCAACACTCTTCGCAACCACTGCCATATGAAGGGCAGAATAGCCAATGTCACCACAACCCAAATCAACCTTTGCACCATGGTGCAATAATTGAAACATGACACCTAGATGATTTTTGACTGAAGCCAGATAAAGAGGCGTCCATCCCTTGTCGCCCATCAAGTCAACCATCGCACCATTATCCAACAAAAACTCCGCAACCTCTGTGCAGCCATAACATGCAGAAATATGGAGCGGAGTCAAACCATTCTTAACGGCATCAAGCGCTATACCATGCCGAAACAAAATCTTTGCCACATTTACATGATTTTGACGTGTTGCATAATGGAGTAAAGCACTTTCACCTTCACATTGTTTCATAATATCGGGATCATATGCAAATAATCGCTCAACAAGATTGGCATCCCCCCTAAGGGCGGCCCACTCAAGAACTGTTGTTTTGCCAGAACTTTTCTGGGTTATCGTAACACACAAAGGCAACAATAAGCTTAAATCACTATCGGGATTATCTTTTGCCTCCCTGTAAATCTGTTCAAATTCTTGCACAGAAATATCTTGATTTGTGATGATATTTCTTGCCGTTACAAGCGTGGGCATGAGGGCATACAACTCTTCGATTGCGCAAAATGCGGGCACCACACCCAAACCCGCAATAAAACCGAAAGAAATCACACCTAACAAATAGCGTTGCAAAATTTCCCTTGCATTTTTATAACGATTCATTTTAACATCCACAGTGGTAGTCTAATAGATAATATTGTGGGTGTATATTGATCTGTTTTGCAAGGGATTTTCCAGGGCAATCGTTATGCCCCCTCACCCCATTCTTATAATACGATGCGGGGCCAGCAGCGCCTGAAACACGGTTTGATTTTGAATGCTGCTGTTCGCCCTGTTTTCATAAAAATCCGCCACACTCAGCAAAATCGCCTGCCGAATACTGGACGGAATGTGCTTTGGATAATCGCCATAGCCGGCGCGATAAATCACCTCCACCACGCCCAAGCTCCGCTGGCACACCAACTTTGGCAACGAATGCGCCGTCTCGATCATGTATCGTTTGATCGGATGCTTAATGTTATTGGGCCGCACGCTACAAACACTCAGGACCTCAATCAAGGACGGCCGCGGCAAGTAAATTTCCGTCAACTCCTTTTGGCCATCTTCGATCAACTGGTGATGAATCAATTGCCATGTCTGCGAAATCAACGACCGCCCCAAATAGTCTTCAACCAAATTGGTTGACGCCTGAATTAACGACAACAAATACTCATCCTCGTATACGTGATCAAGGCGCAATTGCGCCTTAACCTCCTCCAAACTCACAACCTCAATTCCCGCAGGTTTAATCAATGTCAGCATATATTTACTCCTCAAAACGAATGACTTTAATCGCGTCAAAATTCACCACATCCCCACCAACGCGTTTTGTGGCATAAAATTCCACGTACGGTTTCGCGCTATATGGATCCCGCAGCACATGAATTCCGGCCCGATCCACAATTTGATACGCTTCGTAAAAATTCGCCAAAACAACTGACGAACTCGCCACCCCACTAACCAAGGGCGGCATCTCATCAGCAATCATAACCGGGTGCCCCAACAACGTATCTGGCGCCCCTGCCAACAATCCGGGTTGCCATAAATAATGCCCTGTGGATTCATCCTTTAGCCGTCGTATGGATGCCATCGCACTTCTTGACATAAACCAAACAGCACCCCGCAAATATTCGGGCTTCATCGCATACAGCGTGTTAATCAGCGCATCGCTGTCCGACAATCCACCATTGACCCCCGTTTTTAGGGCTTCAAACTTTCCCCATTCCACCTGACGCAACGGAACACACGGGTAACTCAAAAACCCCTTTGGTTTTCCATCCCCATCCCCATGAATAAACGCTGCATTTTCGCATGCGCTCATCTTTTCGCTGACCTTATTAACCAACCATTGCTCAACATCAATACTGGTATCATCCAAAATTTTCTGACTGGCGCGCGGTTTGGCATAAATCTGGTGCACCGAAATACGCACCTTTGTTAATTCCGGCACCCCCGTTTCCGCCCGATCATCAAGCTCCCCAACCCACCCGACATCGGCATTTCCCTTGTCCAGCAATAATTCCAACGTATCGGTTGAAACTGTTGTGACGCGCGCCAAAGATCGCAAATACGATGTCGTCGACAAACGCTGTTGAACCAAATCCACCATCGGCGCCGGGATAAAATATCCACCTGTTCGCCCCTCCTGAGCCGTCAGCGCCTTTTGGATCATCCCGCCTTCACTCCCCTTTGTTATGTAGTCCAAGAATGCTTGCTTTTTCTGCCCATCAACATAATCCGACACCCCCTCGCCCAGCTTTGGTCGATTTGCCGCCGTATAAAATTGCTGAAATCGGTGTTCTTGTTTTTCTTGGAATGCCTTAAAAGATCCTTCTAATGAATCGATAGCCTGGTCAATTTTTTCAACTGTATTCATGTTTTATTCCTTTTGATTTGATGTCATTTTGATTTAATGATTATGTTTTTTATTGTTATTGATTGCAGATCACCTCCCCCAGGGAATATAATCTCCCCAAAAAATGCCCCATAAGATCGGGCGGAGCCTGCATCTGCTTATAGGCCGTTATCTTCGCCTTTGGATTTGCCGCAAACGTAACCAGGGAGATTTCCCGCAAATCAACCTCCTTTAAAACCCTCCCCCTGGGAAGCCGGTCCGACTGAATCAAATGAAACCCAATGGACAGCCCATCAACAATTCCCGCCTTTAATAATGCATAAGCCTCCCTCCCCTGGCGGATATCCAACAACAACCGCCCCCGCACAAACAAACCGTGGTCATCTTCGCGAATCTCCTCCCATGTTCCGACGGGTATCTTGGGATCATGCTGCCACAGCATTTTTGGCAGTTGCCGTTTTGATTGCCAATTTGTCAAGCTGGTTACAAATGCCCCCTTGGACACGGCCTCCTGATGGTGGTCAATGACGTCAAAAACGCTGGCATACCCCTCGAATATTCCATCGTCCTGACAGCTTTTTAAAATTAGCGAATGATCGATATAGTCCATATAACTCTCCCTATTTATTTTAATTAAAATATAATTTTTGGAATTTTGATTTTGGATTGTTCTGTGATTACCGTGAACAAACGGACCGATAAAACAACAAAAAGCCCTGCACAGAAAATCTATACAAGGCTTTTTGGTATTATTTTAGAGTATTTCTAAGATAGTTTTTTTGAGGGTCGCGCCTCTCACATTCACATTATTTGCTACTGCTTACTCAAAATCAATAAACGGAATCACGGCACTGGCATAATCAAAAATTTTACTGCCGCACAGAAAAGGGGTGAATTCTGTCGAATGCTTTTTTACCCTATCATAAACATCCCGAAATGACATGTCTTTGTCGCGATCTACATCGACCCAATGCCCACCACATACATAGCCTCCCAGATCCTTCCTATTTACGCCAAATCCAGTAACCATTTGAATCAATTCGCTCGATAAGCCACCACTGCACAGTACAAATAACAATTTATGCATATTTTGTGATATAACCGCTTGCGAAAAAAATGGCTCTGGACGGGAAAGCCCAGAAAAAAAATCTGTAACGCATTTGGCATCCGACATCGAACGAACAAATCTGCTATATATCTTGATATCTGTTTTATCCGTAAGTATAAAATTTTCGAATGTTTTTAATTGATCATTCGTTATCTCCTGAAGGGGCTCACTCGCCCACAACATAATGTTGCCTATATATTTTTTTATTCTACAAAGATAATTAAATTCTGAGTACCGTTGCTCCTCTGGTTTTTCTTCTTCTAACGCTATGACTCCTGATAAACGAGTCAACTCATCTTCTATTATCCGTCTATGTTTCAACACACAATCATTGCTCAATAATGCTGCATTAAAAAAATACTTTCGAAGCAAAGGTCTTTGAGAAAGAATCAATTCCCTTGCCTGACCATAAGTTATAGTGGGATCTTGCACTTTATCCATTAACTCAAAAACAGGCTTATATTCCATTGGAAAAGAAAGCCTAGCATCATTGGATAATTTTTCTGTGGACGATTCATCACAGTGTGCCGCAACCACTGCGCCGGTTAATGCCATAACCATAGCCAAAGTTTGAATTAATTTTTTCATAGGCGTTCTCCAATTGATAATATCTAAAATTTATTATAAATTGGAGACTTCCAAGAAACAATCTTTAAAACCGCCTTTGATCCAACTCATCATAAAGTTTTTTGAGATTTGTCAAAGCAGTTTTTCGGTTCGAATTTTGGGTTGAATCATTATGACTTCTGACTTTATGCAACCAATCTAACTGACAATAGACTGTCGTTACTAAATCAGAAAGGCCTGGTTGATTTGTCCCGATCAACTGATTCAGACTTTGTTTGAAACAGTGGACATTATCTCGTAATTTATTTTGCATTGGCATATTATATTGATTAGCTTGTGCCCTTGAAATATCTTTTTCACACCCAAAATCCGGATTGTGACAACCATTCCCGTACAAATCCCCTATTCCGGCCCAATATACCAGAATCAGTCCAGCAACCTCATTATGCAGCCCCTCATCAACAGGAACCGATGCATCCATTGATGACGCGCACAAATTTAAAATACTCAGTAACAGTACAAATATTATTTTCATTGAAACTCCTTTTGTCAATATTTTTGAAATTGATTTATCACAGCAACAATATTATGATTTCACAATCATCATTCCTCCTTTTCTAGTCTCTCCCGAAACTCTGCACATTATGACGGTATTGGATGAAAAACGATTGGGAATGCATAAAACGGGCCAGCAAAACAACAAAAAGCCCTGCACAGAAAATCTATACAGGGCTTTTTGGTTGTCATTTCAGAATGATTTTTTGGGGCTTACAGCCTCAAACTTAGGTCGCTTACGAGGATCACCTATTCAAAATCAATAAAGGGAATCACGGCATGGGCATAATCAAAAATCTTACTGCCGCAGGAAAAACCATTACGCATTCTGCTCTCAACTCTATCAAAAACCTCGCGGAATGGTTTATGACTATCCCTATCAAGATTGACCAATTTTTCACATATAACCATGATACTCACATTCATTCACGAATCGATGGCCTAGTTATTTCTTGCCCAACCCCAAAAATTTCTGAGTATTAGAACGGTGACCACTTTCTGCTTTGCATTTAGCCTTGGCTTCATCATAAAAATATTCGCATTGGCCGGATTTCTTGGATGTTTTTTTACAAACAGCCATATTGGAAACTGCCTTTTCTTTGCACTCTTTATAGATCGCATCCGCTTTTGCATCGATTTCAGCTTGTGTATCGGCATAACTGCAAGGGGTCAATAATACAACAACAACTGTTGCCTGCGCTACAATACTAAAAAATCCTGTTAAACTTTTAATCTTCATGATTCATTACCTTTTCTTTGTGAATATTAGCAAATATGGATTAATCATCCATAGTATTAACCTATCACTCAATTCTTAATATCTAGTTAATTTAAATTTTTTTCATCAATTCTCTCCCCATCCCTCACCCCACAACATCCCCACCCTCGATCGGACTGTACCCCACGGCTTGGCGTTTCTCATTCACGGTCAAAAAATCAGCCCCAACAATCTTGGCCCATGCAGCTTCTCGCCGTGGCGCCAGCGCTGGAATTGAATCCAGATCATATCCAATCCGAAAACCCTCTCCAAAATACGGCACCAACCACAAATTAAATTCCGCAACCAAAAATTCCAACAGCGGCAGAATCGTGTCCTCCCACAAATGGAATCGCGCCTCCTTGTAATTGGCAAACGTCGCATCCCCCGGCACCCCCGCCAGCATGGGTGGCACCCCAAATGCCTGCGTAATCTCACGCGCGGACATATTTTTCCCCTCAACAAAATCCAGATCCTTAAGCGACATCCCCATTTCCTTCCACTCAAAATCCCCCTCCAAAACCATAATGCGACCCGCGTTTTTGGTCCCCTCGTACGTCACCCTTAAATCCTCACGCAGGGTTTGCCTCTGCTCCTCCGTCAGCGGATACCCATGTGGCGCCGGCTTTACCAACAATGCCCCCGACGGCCGCCCCCCGTTTTGCAACAATGCCAAATTATGTGCCGCCACCGCATTGTGTTGATCAATGGAACAGCTTGATGCCTCAAGCGGGCTCATCCCGTACCAATCATTCAAGGGGTTGAATAATTTCAAATGCAAAACCGACGATTCCCCCGACACTGCATCCACAGACAATCGCTTTTTATGGGCCCCTGCCGCATACTCAAACGCTGCTGGAACGCCACCCAATCCTGGGACAACTTTCACCCGATCAGGGCGCAGGGGATATAATTCCATTGGCTGGCCCTGGGCATTTAAAACGGCTTCGATATAGGCATTGCCCGACAGCAATAAATACCCAACGACCGCCTCGATAAAGGCCGACCCCGCCTGTTTTGGACTGGGGGAGTTCAGCAACATTAACAATGGATGATGATCCACCTCGTGCTCCCCGGATCCTTTTCGCTCATACAGCAGCCATGGAACGCTGGCCAATCCACGTGCAATCACAGTCACGCATCGGTACACGATCACATTTTTTTGGTATCCCTCCTCCGCCAGGGCATCATATCGCCGCGGAGTCCACACGGGTTGCCCCAATGTTGCACACGCAACCATCGCCCCAACGCTGCTCGCTTTTTGTAATGGAACGGCTTGATCCTTATTCCGGGATGCAGGCGCAAAACGACCCATCCACGATGCGATACTATCAATCGACATAGTTTTCCCCTGATTAAAATAAAGTAAAATGAAATTTTTTGATTTGAAATGAAGAATTGAGGAGATTTTAGGTGCTGTTTATTCACACCAACATCAATTCTATATTTTTTATACTATATATTTGCGACGAAAGGCAAACTTTAAAATGTCCCATGAAAAGAATTTTGAATGGATATCGTGACGTCATGGCGAACGAACAAAGAAAGCGTGGCCATCCGGGAAACCTAGGCTTGAACCCTGCACACAAGACCACTCCCGTCATCACACAACACCCACCCTCCGTCATCCCGTGGCTTGACCACGGGACCCATGTATTCCGTTGTGGATCCCGCGATCAAGTCGCGGGATGACGGGGGTGTTTCTATAAACCGACAAGAAAAAATGGGCATATCACTCGGATTTCTGCGGTATTGAGAGTTCGGGGACAGAACCCCCAATCATTCATAAAAAATGGCGCTATGTTAAACTTAAATCAACTTTTAAATAAACCTACCTATTGTTTAGTAAATTTAAATTTAGTTATTTTAACCTCCCGTTAATAACTCACCATGCATAATAATAACAAAGATAACACTATTTAACCTGAGCTCAATATAACAAGTCAATAAGACCCCGGCAAAAGCGAGTTTCCCTATGGCTTGACCATAGGGTCCAGAGAAAGAAATTGATCTTTATCAACTGGGGAAAACTTCGGTGGGCTCTGTTTTGATACGGCTCTTACGTCGAACTGGGGTTATCTAGGCGCTACAAAACCAGCACCAACAAAGCCAAAAGGAATCCGCCATCATGACACAACAACGCAAATTCTATTTTTCGGCCCTCATCACCCTCTTCATTGCCAATATCGGCATGGTGAATATCGCGAATTCCGCAAGTTATGATGGCGCATATATTGGCAATGTACCCGCCACAACAGACGATCTAAAAGCCAGCATTCAGATATTATTGAATCGACCCTATTCTTCATCAATTCACTCGGACTCCTACGCAAATTCTAACGTAAATAGCTGGACTAATTTACAACTCCGCGCCTATTTAATAACATCACAGGAATTCACAACAGTGATGTTGCCCCAAATCAATGTCATGTCCGCAGCTGCCTTAGCAGCAAGTTCACCATCAAACACCACTTATCATTATCCAGGCCCCGGGATATCCACAAACGGTGTATTAGCAGTGCAAGATGTGGTCAATGCCTACCGATCAGTATTGTGCAGAAACCCTGAATCATCCGATGTCGTGTACGGGGAATTAACAGCACGCAATAATTATCTAGACATGTTAAGGGATTTTACTGGGTCATACGAATTTGGGACCATGGTTCAAAATGACACAACGCCATCGCCCATAACTGGTCTCACATTAAAGGCCGCCATATTCCCCGGCACCTAATAAACACCCTCAAACCCCCAACCAGAAAGGCACACCCCACATCATGGATTTTATCATACGATTAACGGGCCTGGTCCTTATGACAAAAGGAAAACAATCACAAATGCATGCACTTCTTCTTATTCTTGCCCTGGCACTATCCGGCTGCCAGAACACCTCGTCGGACAATTCATTGCCCGTTACCTTTCATCCGGATTATGGCCTGCCCCTGGTTAATATTGGCATTAACGGGGAAACTATGCTGGCCTATGTCGATACGGGGGCTAATTTCCTTAGGGTCTGCTTGCCCAAACAAGACATAGAAAGACTGGGTGCCCACCCGAATGGCAAGGTAACACGATTCTTTGGATTAGGCGGGATGGCTCATGCATCCCCAGAATACGATGCCTTTCTTACCCTTGGGGTCAACGCCCCAATAAAAACATCCATTCAGGAATTCAAGGAATGGGGATTCACAATGGGTCAAAAACCCTATGATTCGCTGGGTCTAAAGCCAGCCTATATTGGGTTGCGCCTTTTAAAACACTATACCCTGTTCCTTGATTTTTCAAAAAATGATCTCCGTCTTTATCCGCCATCCTTTTCACCAACAGGGATGGCGGACTGGACCGAAATTCCATTCACAGTCACAGCCAGCGGGATTGAATTTCCCTTAAAATTAGAGGGATCCACAGTTCAAGCCATTTTGGATACAGGGGCCAGTCGTTCATTGTTGATACAGGACCCATCCATTTTTTCCGATCACCATCACCGACGGGAATTCGCCCAAAAAATTATCCTTACAGGATTACAGATTGGAAAGTTGCTTTTGGATCCACTGACGGTCATACATAAACATTTTCCAAAGCCGGATGTTCATTTGATTCTTGGGTGCGATTTTTTAAAGCACCATCAACTGTACATTAGCTTTAAAGACAAAAGAATCTGGATACGAAAGGCCGCCCCTCAGATCGAAAATCACCCCGTTAGTGTTGAGGCAGCCCCTAGGGAGCGCATGCTGCTTTAATCGCCATCGTTATACCCGTCAGCATACTTTGAACCGCAAGGGCCGATAAAATAATACCAAAAACACGCGTCAAAACGTTCGTCCCCGTCACACCCAGAATGCGCATAATGGGATCCCCGGCCCTAAGACAGATATAGACAATCAGCAAGACGATCACCAACAGCGCAACAACGCTGGTCTGGGCTAGAAGGCTCACCCCTTCTGCTTGGCGCATCAGAACAACCGTGGACGTTAGCGCACCAGGCCCCGCAATCAAGGGAATGGCCAACGGAAATACACTGATGTCGTCACGTTGGGCGGCTTCCTTTGTTTCATCGCCAGTCGGCGCACGCATTCCTGTGTTTTGGGAAATAACCATATCAAGGGCCGCCAAAAATAACAAAAATCCCCAGGCAATACGAAAGGCGGATTCTGATATATTCATCACATCAAGAAGTTTTTCCCCCAAAAAAGCAAACGACAGCAGCAGAACAAGGCTGATAAAGCAGGCTTTCTTAGCCGTTTTGACCTTAACCTCCTTTTTATCAGAGCACGTCAAAGATATAAAAACAGGCACAATCGCAAAGGGATCAATAACAACAAACAGCGTTATAAACGTTTGCCAAAGAAATTCATTCATAATATCGCGTCAATACAAATATATAAAAAGTCATAATACTTACTATAGACTGGCATAAATGGCAAAGCAATAATAGAAAACAGATCTCGCACAAAAATCGTATACAATGATCGGCCTTGTAATCATTTTATAAATCCTGAATACGCAAAATAATTATCCCTGTAAACTATTTATTAACCTTTCGGATGATATATTTATATCTAGAACAGAGTATCAAATAAGGGGATTGGACATGAAAAGCAAGGGAATATATGTCCTATTTTTAAGCATTGGGATAACCGCAGTATTGGCAGAAACGGCTGCTGACACAGAAAATTCATTTTATCAGGGAAAATCTGACCACAAGGCATCCATTGCAATGACCCCCTCGAACGGAGATCGGTCCGTAAAAGAAGCCATGGTTGGTGATTCAGTCAGGGCAAAACAACTTCCCGTTAAAATAAAGCGAGTCGTTCATTATAGCACTCTTCCCATGCAAAATGTGCCTGCCCAAAAGAAGGATGAAAACAATACCGAAGGCAACACAAACGAGGAAGACGACGATACCCAATCCGATAACAATCCCATACCCGTCGATCTGTCAACGCCCTATGCCCGACAACTCTATTCGACAAACATGCCGATGCTGATGCCGATTTCCTTTATTCAAGAAGTCAACGGATAGCCCCCGTGACCCTATAGATCATTCCCAATAATTTTCCCCAACACAACTCTATTGTCATTCTCGTGCTTGACACGAAAATCTATGTATTTTACTTATACCATTTTCAATAAATCTTCATGAGTTCGGGATGCTTTCTGGATTGCTTTGTCGGGGCTTCGCCCTCCGCGCAATGACGTCGTCATGGCGAGCCGACGAAGGTGGCGTGGCCATCCAGGAAACTCACTAATCATTTTTGAAAATGGCATTAGGAGATCCTCGGGTCAAGCCCGAGGATTGACAATGGGGTGTTTCCCTGAAAAATGATCGGGAAGAGGTACACACACCTATCCGACGAATTTTTGAAACACCCGTATCAACCGGGAAATAGCCCCCAAATCATTGCCCCCAGCCTGCGCCAAATCGGGACGCCCGCCGCCGCCTTTTCCACCCAGGGTTTCGGCGCCAATTCGGGCCAAATCAACGGCGCTGATACGATCGGTCAAATCATCCGTCACCCCAACGACCAGCGATACCTTGTCATCACACACGCTGGTGACGATCACAATTCCAGACTGAATTTCCTTTTTCAGGTCATCAACCACAGCCTTTAAATCACGCGCAGCCACACCCGTCAAATGCCGAATCGCCGCCCGATAAGCCCCAAGGGTCGTCACGGATTGTTCCGCCGCAGTCCCCGCCGGTTTTAACGCCAATGACCGCTTTAAATCCGCCACTTGTTTTTGCAAATCGGTCACTTGCTTTTTCGCATTATCGCGTTCCAGCAACAAAGAACCTTGGGTCTGATTTAGCAACTCAATGATGGCCGTTCCGGTGATCGCCTCTATCCGGCGCACGCCCGACGATACGCCATTTTCCGACACAACCATGTACAACCCAATGTCGCCCGTATTTTGGACATGGGTCCCACCACAAAGCTCCACCGAAAAATCACCCATACTCACAACGCGAACCTCGTCACCATATCGTTCCCCAAACAGGGCCATGGCTCCCTCGGCTACGGCCTGATCGGGTGTCATTAATCGTGTTTGCGCCGGCAACGCAGTGCGTATCGCGCCATTAACCAGATCCTGAACAGCCTTTAATTCGTCAGCAGTAACAGCCCTTGGATGCGTAAAATCGAAACGCAACCGGTCCGCTGACACAAGCGATCCTTTTTGGGCAACATGCTGTCCCAAAATCTGCCGCAATGCCGCATGCAGCAAATGCGTGGCCGAATGGTTGGCCGCAATTAATCGACGATTTTCAGAATCAACCCTCAACGTAACCGCATCCCCCAGATGTACCGAACCCGCCATAACATAGCCCACATGAACAAAAAGCGACCCGACCTTTTTTTGCGTGTTGCTAACCCTTACCATGGCACCAGAATCCGTTTCCAAAACCCCCTGATCGCCAGCTTGCCCCCCTGATTCCGCATAAAACGGAGTCTGATTGGTCACAATCATAACAGTCGCGCCAACGCCAGCCTCGTCCAAAATCGTTTGATCAGCCTGCCCCAGGATCGCCGTGATGACACCCTCGGCTTGCAACGTGGCATATCCTAAAAATTCAGTTGCCCCCAATTTTTCTTTCAGATCAAACCAAACCTTATCCTGCATCGCATCGCCGGACCCAACCCAACCAGATCGGGCCTGTGCTTTTTGTTGATTCATGCTGTCCTGAAACCCATCAACATCAACCAATCGCCCCTCGGCCTTTAAAACATCCTGGGTCAAATCAAGCGGGAAACCATACGTATCATACAACTTAAACGCGACCTCTCCCGAAAGCGGTGCCCCCTGCGGCAAACTGACCGTCGATTCATTCAGCAGCTTTAATCCACGATCCAGGGTTTGATGGAATTTTTCCTCTTCTTGCTTTAATGTTTGCTGGATCAAAGCCTGGGCCCGCAAAAGTTCAGGATAGGCATCGCCCATCAACCGAATCAGCGTAGGCACCAATTGCCAAAACAGCGGATCCCGCGCGCCCAACAAATGGGCATGACGCATACCGCGGCGCATAATACGACGCAACACATACCCCCGCCCATCGTTGGATGGTAAAACCCCATCGGCCATCAAAAAACAACTGGCCCGCAAATGATCCGCGATCACATTATATGAATGGCGGCTTTCCGGACGCGATTGCCCCGTTAAATCAACAATGGCCGCAATAATTTCCCGAAACAAATCCGTATCGTAATTGTTGTGAACCCCCTGCAATACCGCAGCGACACGTTCCAACCCCATGCCGGTATCAATTGACGGATTGGGCAACGACATACGCGATCCATCGGCTTGCTGATCAAACTGCATGAACACAAGGTTCCAAATCTCAACAAAACGATCCCCATCCTGGTCCGCCGATCCAGGAGGGCCCCCAGCAACGCCATCCCCATGGTCATAAAAAATTTCCGAACACGGACCGCACGGCCCCGTATCACCCATCGACCAAAAGTTATCGGACGTGGCAATACGAATAATACGGTCATCACTGAACCCGGCAATTTTCCGCCAAAGGGTTGCAGCCTCCGTATCATCTGCGTACACAGTCACAAGCAACCGCTTTGGATCCAAACATAGTTCCTTTGTGACCAGATCCCACGCATACGCAATGGCTTGTTCCTTGAAATAATCACCAAAAGAAAAATTACCCAGCATTTCAAAAAACGTATGATGCCGCGCAGTATAGCCAACATTATCCAAATCGTTGTGCTTCCCCCCCGCCCGAAGACATTTCTGGGATGTTACCGCGCGGTTATAGGGCCGCCTTTCTTTGCCCGTGAATACATCCTTGAACTGAACCATCCCCGCATTGGTAAATAGCAACGTTGGGTCATTCTGTGGCACCAATGGGCTGGAACTGACGTTTTCATGCCCATTCTTCACAAAAAAGTCGATAAACGTACGACGGATATCCGCCAGTGTTTGGTTCTGTTTGTTTGGCGTATTCATTGGGCTCCTCGATTGGTTGTCATCTACTTAATTGTGCGTATAATTTAGGCTCTATCCTTAAACCCCACATCACACAAAACCACGCCCCGTCATCACACAAGATATCCCCCGTCATCCCGTGGCTTGACCACGGGATCCACAACGGAATACATGGACCCTACGATCAAGTCGCGGGATGACGGGAGGGTGATCTTGCAGGGTTCAAGAACAGACCTTAGGCAAAAATCTTTTGTAAAGACTATCATATTCCATTTCAAGCGCATAGTTTTCAACCTCAGAAAATCGTTCGATTTTTGTTTCTGCAAATTTCCTTCGGTTTTTACCTGCCCCAAGAATGTGCCCACCACTTGTTTTGTCTTCCAGATGTATCTGAATACGGTTCTTCTTTTTATTTCCATGAGAGGTAAAGGAAAATGGATTCACGATAGCGCCACCCTCCCTGGCGTCAAATGCATAACGACTGCCATCAGCCAATGTAATAGTGATCGATAATTCTTCCTTGAGGTGTCTTCCGCCCTTGGTATTTTTTTGTCTTTGCAGTAATTGAGCAGGATGAACACGAAAACTTATATCTTGCTCACTATCGACGGTCACATCAATCTCAGCAGTGATGGGATTTTTTTGCTCATGTTTTTCATGTAATTTGCGTTTCTTATCCAGTTTGTTCATGTAATTCTGTCTATGTCGCCCCTTATAGTCATAATAGTCATCACTATAATCATCACGATACGCTTCCCATGAATTATCGCTACTATGCCCCGCACCAACAGAAACAACAAAAAATCCCGCTACTAAAAACAAAAAACCATAACTTGTACGCATATCCCACCATCCAAAAAAAATAATTAAATAAAAGGCTCTATAATAATGGAAACAAATAGCCATTCATCTGTCAAGGAATGCGGATAGCGATAATAAGAAAGTTTGTGGATATTTTCAGGAGCAGCCAGTCACCAACACCATGATTGCCATTCCTCCAGTTTCCTTAGCCCCAGATCAAGCTTGGCCATTGTTTCACTGTGATCAAGCGTCTGATCCGCCCCCCAAACTTTAAGGACATAAAGACAAAATACACCAAAAACAAACGGCTTGATTTCCCCCAACAAGCCACCCAAATCCGCATTGGCATTCATCAACACAGACCTGGACCATTTCAGTGCTTGTGGCTTTAGATCCACAACCCAGCACGGCGACAAAAGCAGCTCATCCAATACACGATTGATAGCAACCTTATGGGAAAGCGCCTGATCCAAATGATTCATCAGGGATTCAAATAAATAATCATGAACAGACAGATTATGCGCTGGTTGTGTCGCGGCTTTTTCTTCGATATCGTTCCATAGCAGCAAAAGAATGGATACGGGTGTCGGACAAAGCCCAAGCACATCCGTCAGGGGAATCCCCGACAGTTGCGACAAAGAATCGGCACTTAATCCGTTCAGCCCCCGTTGTTCCAAAAGATCCCACGCCGATGCGACAAGAAAGTTATGATCAAAATGCATCGCGCATCACCCCAACATTATGCCGAATCATTTTAATGTACGTGTCCGCATTACCGCCCGCCTCCGACAGGGAATCGGCATAAAGAATCCCCCGCACAGCCCGTCCTGTTTCCTGGGCAATTTGTTCCAATAATTTAGAATTGGCAAGATTTTCAACAAAGACTGCCTTAACATTTTTTGCGCGTATAAAATCGATAATCTGCGCAACGGTGGATGCTGATGCTTCTGCTTCTGTACTAATGCCAACGGGGGATAAGAACTGAATATCATATGCCTTTCCAAAATACCAAAATGCATCATGCGTGGTGACAACATATCGCATGGCAACCGGAATGGCGCGGAATTGTTCCCCAACCCAATGATGAAGCGAATCCAATTGCCGACTATACTCTTCTGCATTCTTTTTATACTGCGCTGATCGTGACGGATCATGCGCACACAGCGTCGCGGTGATTTCCTTGACATAAAGAATCGCGTTTCTCACATCATGCCAAGCATGGGGATCGCCTAAATCGGGCCGGGGCTTTATTTCCTTGGTCACATGACTAACGCGCGCCTTTGATTCAGCACACTGAATCATCCGGGTAATTCCCGGTTCAAAATTAAGCCCATTCAGTAAAATGATATCCGATTCAGCAATGGCCCTGGAATCGTTTGGTGTTGGTTGATAGGTATGCGGATCACATTTTGGCGGAACAATGGAAAAAATTGTAATCCCGGGCAATCCCTTAGTGATTTCCTGGGCAATATCTTTTAGAATAGAAAAGCTTACAACAATTTTTATGGGTTGGGATGCCTGTGGTTTTGCCGTAAAAAAACAAACCATAAAAAAAACAAAGAAAAATCGAATGCGTAACACGTCTAACTATCCCTATGAAATGCAAATATTTATCGAAGACACAGACAGCAGTGGGGTTGTTTATCATTCAAACTACCTCAAATACATGGAACGTGCACGAACAATGACACTGTACCATTTTGGGATTGATTTTTTCCAGCTCATGAAGGACGAGGGGATTACATTTTTCGTTAATGAAGTTTCCCTTTCTTATCACAACCCAGGTCTTTTGGGCGATAAATTAACCATATATTCTGAAATAACTGACGCAGTTGGGGCACGCCTCAAAATAAAACATTCGATTGTCAGGGATAGCACCGTCCTGGTAACTGCAACCGTAGGCGTAGTCAGCATTAGCCTGAAAAACAGAAAACCCGTTCGGATGCCGGCTGTTTTTGCAAAAGCCTTAACACAACAGGAGGTTTCCCCACATGATTAATGAGCCCTATGAGATCCGAGTTTTCCTCGAAGACACAGACGCCGGCGGAATTGTTTATTTTGCCAATTACATGAAATACATGGAACGTGCCCGAACGATGGTTCTGCATGACAAAGGGATTGACCATGCCCAGCTGATTGCAGAGCATAAAATCATGCTTGTGATGCGGAAATGTACCGTTGATTATTATGGCCCTGCCCGATTTGGTGACATCGTGTCTATCTATACAGAAATCACCGAAATAACAGGCGCACGACTTAAAATAAAACAATCTATTGTAATGGATGGCCAAGTTCTGGTAAAAGCAGATATAGTTTTAGCGTGCATTAATTTGACAGAACGAAAGCCCGTCCGGATTCCATCCGTCATTGTAAACTCTCTCCTATCGGAATAATAAGGTATTTATGGATCACTCAACTTTACAAGCTGCCGCAACACAACTTTCAGTCACAGGGCAAAATATTGTGGCCCCCGTTGTCCATGGGATGTCCATGTGGGACCTGTTCTGGGGGGCTAGCCCTGTCATTAAGCTGGTGATGATGGGATTGATCATTGCATCAATTTGGTCCTGGACAATTATTTTACACAAACTTTACAAGGTGCGGCAGCTCAATACAGCCGCCGATCAGTTCGAGGATGCATTTTGGTCAGGCGGCGCGCTGGATGATCTTTATGATCGGATTCAGGGCCGCCCCCAGGATCCCCTGTCAGCCGTTTTTTGCACAGCCATGAAAGAATGGCGTCGGTCCATTTCCAAGGGGATCATCCGCACAGCAGAACGCGGAACCCTTGAACAACGCATCGACCGCGTCATGCAGCTAACAGTCAGCCGTGAAATGGATTTACTGGAGCGCCATATGGGATTTTTGGCATCCCTTGGGACCAGCGGTGTTACTATTGGATTGTTCGGGACGGTCCTTGGTATTATTGATAGTTTTGAAGCCATTGCCGGACAGCACAGCGCGAGCCTCGCCGTTGTTGGTCCCGGCATGGCAGAAGCTTTGTTCGCAACAGCGATCGGCCTTGTCGCCAGTATTCCAGCAGCAATTGCGTATAACAAAATCTCAACAGACCTCAATCGGTATGCGAATCGATTGGATGCCTTCACAAGTGAATTTGGCAGCATTATATCACGACAACTAGAAGAGCACGCGTAAACACTGATGCAAATTAATCAAAATTCCGGCGGACGTGGGCGTCAGCGTCGCACATTTAAACCAAGCAGCGATATCAACATTACCCCGTTGGTGGATGTGATGTTGGTGTTGTTGGTGATTTTTATGGTAACGGCCCCCATAGTCATGGTGGGTGTTCCGGTGGACTTGCCAAAAACGCATGCCGCTCAAATGGATGATCAGGCAGATCCATTGATCGTTTCCGTCGATGCTACCGGGCGAACTTTTTTGCAGGAAACAGAATTACCCATTGATGAATTGGTTGGCAAATTGATTGCCGTTACGGGAAATAATCCGGATGCCAAAATTTATGTTCAGGGTGACAAAAAACTGGCATACGGACAGGTTATGGAAATTATGGGGGCGATTGCAGCTGGTGGATTTTCCAAAGTTTCATTGATTGCAGAAATGTCAACCAAGGCGATGCCGACCAAGAAAGTTTCACAAAAAGACACCGAGAGTAAATCTCTAAAAAGAAATTAGTACTTATATCCCATGAAAAATGCTGCTATTGCATCGTTGGTTTTCCATATCCTTCTTGTGACTTTATTTGCCATAGGGATGAAAAATCCATTTGAAAAAACAATCACGGATCAACACCCATTATTAATTGAGTTCGTTCAAATAGGCGAAAAATCAGCGGCGCCAAAATTATCCCCCGCCAACAAAGAACTAAAAGAGCCGACAAAAAAAGAGCCGGAACCAGAACCAAAAAAGCCTGAAACACCTACCGAGCAGACAGAGGAAGTCTTGCCAAAAAAGCCAGAACCACTGCAAGAAAAACCAGCTGAAAAGGTCGAACCGGTCAAAGAACCGGAACCCGAACCAAAACCAGAACCCGCGCCAATTCCGAAAAAGGAACCAGAAAAGAAACCCGAAAAGAAACCAGAGCCACCGAAGAAGCCCGACAAGAAACCCGATCCAAAAGATGACAAAAAAGCGGATCCAAAGAAAAAAGACAAGCCCAAAAAGACTGAAAAAGCAGCAAATGACAAGGCGCAAATCAATTTAAAAAAGGACAAGAAACCAGCCAATGCACTGGATGATTTATTGAAAAAAGTCAGCAACGATTCGGATTCCTCTGCCGATCATGGGGCGCCCGCAGAAACTGTTGGGCCTGTTGTGACCGCAACGGAAATTGATGCGATTCGCCAAAAAATCCGCAAATGTTGGATTGTGCCAGCCGGGGTCAAAGGAGCCAAGGACATGGTCGTTGATATCCGCATGGAAATTGCAAAGGATGGCACCGTCACAAAAGCAGATATTGTCGATAAAGCACGCGCAAACCAGGATACAGCATTCAGGACCGCCGCCGAAAATGCGCAACGCGCCGTTCTTGATCCAAACTGCAACCCGTTACCGCTGTCAAAAGAAAAATACGAACAATGGAAAGATCTAGAATTAAGCTTTAATCCAAAAAACATGTTTTAACTTAAAAATTATTGCCACAACTTTAAATATTGATTAGTATAGTCATGGCGAGCCGACGAAGGCGGCGTGGCCATCCAGGGAATAAAATGTACACAAAGAATCCTGCAGTATACATTATGACAAACAAAAAGAATGGCACATTATATACAGGAGTTACGTCGAATTTAATCCAACGTATATATCAACACAAGACAGGAATAATTGATGGATTCACGAAAAAATATGGATGTCATCTCTGCGTTTACTACGAAGCATCAGACACTATGGAGCAAGCTATTTTAAGAGAAAAACAAATTCAAGCAGGCCCCAGAGCAAAGAAAATTGCACTAATAGAAACATTGAACCCCGGGTGGGATGATTTGTACGAGACGCTCTCCCCCTGACTGGATGGCCACGCCGCCTTCGTCGGCTCGCCATGACGCCGCCTTCGTCGGCTCGCCATGACGTCGGATTTTTCCTGTCAAATTAGTGTATTTTAGTCATGGCGAGCCGACGAAGGCGGCGTGGCCATCCAATATTTAAAAAAACATTGCCGAGAAGGACATTTAATAAATGAGAAAAATTACCCTCGTCACCCTGTGCCTTATCATCACCCTGTGCGCAACCACCTGTCACGCGCTGAAAATCGAAATCACAAAAGGCGAAGTCAGACCCGACCCCATTGCCATTACGGACTTTCATGCGGAGGATTCCAGCCTGCAAAGCGAGGGGAAAAGCATTGCCGACGTGGTTGGATCGGACCTCGAAGGATCGGGTTTATTCGCCCTGCTTTCCAAGGTATCCTATATCCAAAAAGATGAATCCGTCATCAAGGATGGCCCCCGATTCGCGGACTGGCGCGTTATTAGTGCACGTTTTTTGGTGGCGGGATCGATCAAAAGCGACGGCGGTAATAAAATCACCATAGAATTTCGCCTGTACGACGTGATCAAGGGTGAAAAATTACTAGCCTTGGCCGTCAGCGGTGAACAAAGCAAATGGCGAAAAATTGCCCACAAAGTGGCTGACGAAATCTATACCCGCGTTACCAATGAAGCCGGTTATTTTTGCACACAGATCGCCTTTGCAAAACTCCTCAACCCCAAAAGCAAAGAACGCCGCAAACAAATCATGCGCGTTGACCAGGATGGCGATGGCATGGAATCGCTGACAGATGGAAAATATTTGGTGCTAACACCACGGTATTCCGCCGATGGAAAAAAGATCGTTTACCTGGCCTATGTCGATGGCAAAGCCCATGTTTATATGCTGGATTTGGCATCACGCCACAGCACGCTGGTCAATGATTTTGGTCAAATGGGATTCGGGATGAGCTTTGCCCCACGCTTTTCAGCCGACAGCACCGAAGTCGTCATGAGCCTGGTCAAAAAGGGGAGCAGTGCCATTTACGCACAAAACCTGCAAACCAAAAAATTAACGCGCCTGACGGACCATGTTTCAATCGATACATCCCCTTGTTTTTCGCCAGATGGCCAACAAATCGTCTTTACATCTGATCGTGGCGGAAAAGAACAGCTTTACGTGATGAATCATCAGGGGCAAAACGTCCGTCGCATCAGTTATGGGGATGGGAAATATTCCCAACCTGTTTGGTCACCCCGCGGAGACTGGATCGCCTTTACAAAACAAGTTGCCGGTCAATTCTATATTGGCGTGATCAAACCCGATGGAACAGATGAACGCCTGATCGCCCAAGGCTATTTGGTCGAAGGGGCAGACTGGGCACCAAACGGTCGCTATTTAATCTTTACAAAGGAACAAGGGGCCGGCAGAAGCCAGGTTTACATGATGGATCTAACGGGGCGCCATCAACGCGCCATTACGCCACCAGACACACACGCGTCGGATTGCTCGTGGTCCCCATCCATAAAGTAAGGAAGTTTTTCCAATCATGATGTCTTTTGCCTTTCCGAATATTGACCCTGTCCTGCTTCACATGGGCCCGCTCAAGGTTCATTGGTACGGCGTTGCCTATGTCGTTGGGATTGTTCTGGGATGGAAATACGCAGCACATCTGATTAAGAATTATTTACCCAGCCTCGATGTCAAAACCTTTGACACCTTCATCACCTGGATCATCATCGGAATTGTCGTTGGCGGGCGTCTGGGACATGTCATTTTTTACGACTTACCGTACTATATCCACCACCCCCTGGAGATACTCATGACCTGGCGCGGTGGGATGTCATTTCATGGCGGATTGCTGGGAGTCATGACGGCAACAGTATTTTACTGCGCCAAACATCGCGTCCCGCCGTTACAGTTTACCGACATCGTGTGCGCTGCAGCCCCCATCGGGATTGGATTCGGCCGGGTCGCCAATTTTATTAACGGCGAACTTTATGGAACCATCACAACTGTTCCCTGGGCCGTTGAATTCCCCCAAGGTGGCCACATCCCCCGTCATCCAACCCAACTGTACGAGGCCGCTCTAGAAGGGTTTTTATTATGGATTTTGTTATTTTGCCTGTGCCGATGGACGAATTTATTGCAAAAACCCGGACGCATCAGTGGATTATTTTTACTGGGATACGGCATCGTCCGATTTTTGGTTGAATACGTGAAAGAACCAGACGGAATCCATTCTGTTGGCATGATCCTGCTGACAACGGGGCAACTTTTGTCCATCCCCCTGGTCATCGGTGGGCTTTTTTTAGTCAGTCGCAAAACGGATTAACCCGAGCTTGACGTAAGAGCAGGAGCCTCTATCAAAAGCCTTATTGGGCCTGATGTCTTGGAATCTGAGTTGCTTTGTCGGGCTTTGCCCTGCACGCCGCGACGTCAATTGCAAGGAGCCGTAGCGACGCAGCAACCCAGGATTGTCCTGGGTAATTTGGGCATTTCCGGTCTTTCTTACGTCGGACTCATGCCATTTTCATAAATTATTATGAGTTTCCTGGATGACCACGCCGCCTTCGTCGGCTCGCCATGACGACGTCATTGCGCGGAGGGCGCAGCCCGACAAAGCAATCCAGAAATCACTTCAAACTCATGAAGATTTATTGACAATGGTATCAGGTTATCTATTATTTGCTAATTTGTCGCCCAAAGAACACCCCCATCATCCCGTGGTCAAGTCGCGGGACGACGGGGGTGGGTGTTGTCTGATGTGAATTTCATACTAACCAAATGCCATTGTTCTTGTTTGGCCCCCTAATAAACGCGAGGGCCTGAGGCTTCGTTACCCCACAAAAAATACTTCTTGGATAAGCGAAACTTTTAGGCCTATATGTAAGAAGACCCATTAATCGAAACAGCCGCTGTTGCAGCTTTAGTTGGATCATATGCATATGCCGGAAGTTTGAGGCTTTCATCAATACCAACAGCTAAAGCAATATCATCAGCATCATTACTGTAGAACGCAGATCCAGATGTGGTTGTTGTGGTAGAAGAACATGATGAATCATTAGAACTGCATGGTGTCGGCAATGCAAATGATGACGTCTTAATTGGAATATAGGTATCTTTATATTCTGACTTCAGAATATGTGGCCCCTTTCCATCATATTCTTCTTTAAAATATTCTGGTAGAAAAGTTAGAAATCCAATCGCCTCACCAAGTTTGACGTTTTTTTTCTCATAATGAGATGTTTTCATAATACCATCCATGATTCCTCCCTTGCTGCATGCATACCAATTCTTCAAGAATTCTTCTGCACATCTCGATGGGTGCACGTACTCAATTTTCCCATCTGCGTTGTATTTTATGACGGCATTTTCTTGATCGAAAATTACGGGCTTATTACCGTTAAATTTTAATTGTACTTGGTTTCCATTTCTTTCATATACATCAAGATAGCACAATTCAATTGTATATTTCCCATCTTCCTTGATGCGCACCATAATTTTGTTGTCAGAATCAAACCAATCATGCTGCTTGTTTATTTTTTTATATGGTTTTTTGTATTCGGATGTACCAATAAATCCTAGCTGCACCAATATTCGTGCCATATTGTCTGCAGTATCAGAACCATCATATTGCGTTGTTTGATTAAGTGCGGATTTGACATACGATAATCTTGACATCATCGCATTAATCTTGATGGTTTGAACATCCTCCAGAATATCAATCTGAACTTTAGGAGAATCACCCTGAATGCCAATCTGAACCTTTACCGCCACTGCATCAAGCAGTCCCATTTCCCTTAACCGATCCACAGCAACGTGCCAACATTGTATCCGTTGTTTTATTCGCTCAGCATTAATCTCCAAGCCAAATTCCTGACGAATTTTCCCAATCCCATCATCTAAACCCAAAGGTATTGCACCGAGTTCTTTAAAAATTCTGTCAATTTCATTAATACGATTTAACAAATCAGCAAGCAAGCCCCGCACGTCATTATTGATATATTGGCAATATCTGTCCAATTCTGCATTCCCTTGGCGGAACAATAATTCAACACGATCGCCACTACTAAGTTTACCCTCATAAAGGTCATCCCTTAAGGCCAAATCGAAAAGTTTTTTTGCAGCATTATAATTATAATGATGATTGCTGAGCAAATATTGATGTATGTAATCAATCATTAATAATGGTGCCTTAGTGCGGATTTTTTTTCGATCCATCGCCAGGGTATGTCTAAATTCATACAAAAAATCACCAACAGACATATTTGCGGTGTCTGTTTTTAGCGCCAATTCCTCTATTGCGTCTGCACGGTTTTTTTGCCAAGTCTCGCAAAAATATGTGCTAAATTTGCTACCTGCAATAGTCCACAGACCAATCTCAGAACTATCCAGGGACCTCCCCAATTTGGTTTTTACATCAGTTATCTGAAGTGTCGCATTGCCAGTAATACGTTGTTTTTTCTCTTCCTCTTCAATTCTTTTTATCAATAACCCTGCATGTTGTGCGCACGTCTTTAATCCATCCAATGTTTTTCCAATAGACTCTATATCAGAATCCGACGCGTTCGATACAAAATCCGGTATATCAAGCCCAATCTGTTTTATTTGCGCTTCAAACTCCGGCTTCCCTATACCCACCACTATTTTTGCAGCCGCATGCAATGCTTTGTTCTCACAATCTTGCTGCAAAACAGGCACATTGCCAAAAGAAGGATTCTTGCAAGTTTCTAATGGCTGCGCCGCACACAAAAGCCTGGCGCCAAAAATTGTGATCAGCATAGAGAAGAATTTCAAAAATTTCACTTAAACGTTCCTTATGTTCGATTTTTATATATGAAGAAAAATAAGTCTTTAATATTTGTGCGTTTATTATACACAGTAGGAAAATATCACACAGAAACATAAATTTCTATAGGTTTTATGAGTCTTCTGGTGTCCGTATCGGTGGAGACAATACATCACAGATCATCTCGTGTGAACGAATGCCCTTAAAAAGGACCATCTGTTGGGAGGAAGAGTGTTCGCTAGTTTTAAACCATGTCTATTTTTCCCTTAGATACTCCGGTCAAGCATGATGAAAACTACATCGGGCTCTATTTCGCCCCCCACGCCAAACCGAGACCAATCAAAACGGCGTCAAATCAAAAGCTGACTGTATCAATGTCTGTGTGTAAGGCGTTTCTGGATGACAGAAAATTTTCTCCACATCCCCGGCCTCGACAATCTTACCGTCTTTCATCACGGCAATCCGATGGCTCATGGCGCGGATCACTTTTAAATCGTGACTAATAAAAAGATAACTCAACTGATGACGGGTCTGAAGGCTGCGCAACAAATCAATAATCTCTGCCTGAATTGATCGATCCAGGGCTGAGGTCGGCTCATCCAACACCAGCAACTTTGGATGCAAAACCAGGGCACGCGCAATCGCAATTCGTTGCCGTTGTCCCCCTGAAAATTCATGTGGATATCGATGTCGCCAATCGGGATTCAGCCCCACCTCCTCTAGGATATCAAGGACCATGCGCGCCCTTTTGTCGGGCGTCAGATGGGAACTATGAACGGTCAGCCCCTCGGCAATAATCTGTTCAATCGACAGGCGCGGATTCAAAGACCCAAACGGATCCTGGAAAATAATTTGTATGTGCCGACGAAAGGGTCGCAATTGCTTCATTGTCAAGGCATGCAAATCAGTTATGCCGTCAAATCGAATGGCCCCTCCTTGCAATTCCGTCAGCCGAAGCAACGCATAGGCCAGCGTGCTTTTCCCGGATCCGCTTTCCCCAACGATGCCCAAAGTCTCTCCCCGTTTAAGGGACAAACTGACATCATCAACTGCCCTCAATTCTTCAACTGGTTGAAATGACAAAAATGGCTGCTTTTTCCTGAAATAAGCCTTAATCCCTTTTGCGTCCAGAATCGTATCGGCATGCGGTGGCAATGGGGACGGCACCCCAGAGGGTTCAGAATCCAACAAATGAATCGTATAAGGATGCTGTGGCATGGCAAAAACCGCCTGGGTTTCTCCCTGTTCGACAATCTCCCCAGCCTTCATCACGGCAATACGATTGGACATACGCATAACCATCCCCAGATCATGGCTGATCAACAAAAGGGCCATGTTGAATTGCCGTTGCAATGACTTAATCAGGCCAAGAATATTCGCTTGAATGGTTACGTCCAGCGCCGTTGTCGGTTCATCAGCAATCAGCAATTTAGGTTCGCACGCCAATGCCATCGCAATCATGACACGCTGACGTTGCCCCCCGGAAAGTTGATGCGGATAGGCCTTTAACCGATCAGCGCCATCTGCAAACCCCACCAAATTCAAAAGATCCAAAACCCGCGCATGGGTTTGTTTTCGCGTTAACCCGAAATGAATTTCAAGCGGTTCGCCAATTTGCGTTTCAATTGTATGCAATGGATTGAGCGCCGTCATCGGTTCCTGAAAAATCATGGCAATGTCTTTGCCGCGAACCTTTTGCAAGGTCGATTCAGGCTGCCCCAACAATTCCATTCCCTGAAACTGGATCGATCCACTGGGGTGATAGGCTGTTGGATACGGCAATAATCCCAAAACAGACAGCGCCGTTACCGATTTTCCAGACCCACTTTCCCCAACCAGCGCCAGAGTTTCCCCCTGACCCAGGCTAAACGAAATCCCCTTAACCGCGACATTTTCCTGGAACAGGGAATCTTGATCAAGCTGACGAAACGAAACGCCCAAATTATCCACAACAAGCAATGTCATAGTATGCTTTGCCCCGTAACACCCTGTTGTCTTGGGTCAAAGGCATCACGAACGGCCTCCCCAATAAAAATCAACAAGCTTAACAAAAAAGAGATTGAGAAAAATGCCGTCAACCCCAACCAGGGGGCATGGATATTGTTTTTACCCTGTATCAATAATTCCCCCAACGACGCCGCCCCCGGTGGCAAACCAAACCCAAGAAAATCAAGGGACGTCAGCGTCGTGATGGATCCATTCAAAATAAAAGGCAAATATGTTATCACTGCAACCATCGCATTGGGGAACATGTGGCGAACAATAATTCGAAACGTTGGAACGCCCAAAGCCTCCGCTGCACGAACATAATCAAGGGTGCGTGCCCGAAAAAACTCCGCCCTGACAACGCCAACCAAGGCCATCCAACTAAACAAAAGCATGATCCCTAAAAGCCACCAAAAATGCGGTTCTATCATACTGGACAAGATAATTAACAGATATAAGACAGGAAGGCCGCTCCAAACCTCTATAACGCGTTGAAAGATTAAATCAACCTTTCCACCAAAATAACCCTGTGTTGCGCCCGCAATAATCCCGATGATGGCCGATGAAAATGTCAAAACCAACCCAAATAAAATTGACACGCGAAACCCATAAATCAGCCGGGCCAAAACATCGCGCCCCTGATCATCTGTCCCAAGCCAGTTTTCCAGAGATGGCGGAGCTGGCGCCGGTACAGGCAAATTATAATTAACGGTGTTAATCCCAAACGCAATCGGGGGGAATATCATCCATCCACTTTCACAAATGATGCCCTGAATGGTTGGATCCCTGTAATTTGTATCTGTTTCAAATGTGCCGCCAAAGGTTGTTTCGGGATAGGCGTTAAAAGTTGGATAATAAAAATGACCATTATACGATACGACCAGGGGCTTATCATTCGCAATAAATTCAGCGCCAAGCGTTAGCAGGAAAACAACAACAAAGATCCAAAATGACCAATATCCGCGTTTATTGGCTTTAAATTGCTGTAATCGCCGCTGTGTTAGGGGGCTTAACGTCATGTATTCTTACCCCCGGCTCGAGCTTAGATCAATTCGTCGATCAACCAATGTATACATCAGATCACCGACCAAATGCAGCACCATCCCAAGGATCGTGAACATATACAACGTCCCAAACATAACAGGATAATCCCGGTTCATGGCAGCCTCAAACCCCAAAAGGCCCAGCCCATCTAGGGAAAAAAGAACCTCGATCAACAATGATGCCGTAAATAAAATATGAATAAATGCCGCCGGAAAACCCGCAATCACGATCAGCATCGCATTCCGAAAAACATGCCCATAAAGAACCTGAGTAGCACCCAATCCCTTGGCCCGCGCAGTTGTCACGTACTGTTTATTGATTTCCTCCATAAAGGAATTCTTTGTCAGCAATGTTAATTTGGCAAACCCACACATCACCATCGCCGTAATGGGCAATGCAAGATGCCAAAGATAATCCAGCGCTTTACCACACAAGCTTAAGTTAGCCCAGTTTTCCGATGTTAATCCCCTCAGTGGGAAAATGCTCCAAAAGCTTCCGCCAGCAAAAATAATAATCAGGAAAAGGGCGAACAAAAAGCTGGGGACAGCATAGGCGATAATCACAACCACGCTGGTCCATATGTCAAACGGTGTGCCATTTCTAACGGCTTTTGCAACACCCAATGGAATGGAAAAAAGATAAACGAACAGTGTTGTCCATAACCCAAGGGATATTGATACCGGCATCTTTGCCGCAATCAATGATGCAACACTTTGGTCCTTAAAATAGCTTTTGCCAAAATCAAGCGTCAGATAATTTCCAAGCATTTTGAAAAAACGAACGTGGGCAGGTTTGTCAAAGCCGAATTGAATTTCCAATTCCTTGATAAACTCGGGGTCTATCCCTTGGGATCCGCGGTAAGAATTTTCTTGTTGAAAAGACTGATCTTGTCCAAATGTATCCGACCCTGCCCCGCCGATGCGACTGTCCACGTCGGATGATTGCCCCCGAACCTTTGCAATAATCTGCTGTATTGGTCCACCCGGGGCCGCCTGGATAATGACAAAATTAACCAGCAAAATCCCAAACACGGTCGGGATCATTAACAACAAACGACGTAAAATATAGTCAGTCATACCGCTCTGATACAATAAGAATTATGGGCTCAATCTAGCCGCATTTATTGTCAGTTTATCAGATTGCCGTATCTTTCATAGAACAATATGCCCGGGATGACTGGAAAATTTATTCCTCTCCGTCATCTATGCTCATAGCACCCGGCCACAGATCGTCATTGCCATCGGACTCGTCATCATCATGCTCAATGATATACCCATTCTGGCGCACCAAGGGGGGCCGAATCATGGGCGGAGGGAGCAGCATCGGGTCAACCGCGACCTCTGCTGGCGGATTTACATCAACATCAGAAGCAGCAAACGCGTCGCCTGCGCCCCAAAATAGTCCCATAAACATAAATAGGCGAAGGAAAAGCATGGTAACCTCACGGGCAAAACGTATCATTATCTTTTAGATTATCTTAATAAGATTAATAAATCGTAAAGATGAGCTCCAAAAAAAACGCGCGTTATTTCCAAATTGAATCCCCTGGCATGCCAGAACCAACCGGAGAAATCCCAGGCGATCCCCACGATTGCACCGATGTTTTTTTATCGGTATCAATGTCTTTGCGTATTTTAATCGCTTTTACTTGTTCGTCTGCATTGAATTCTCCGTGATTTTCCCCCTTAAAGAATATAGCTTGATCCGAAATCATTGCCGACAGATTGTTTTCAACAGAACATCCAAAATCCACCATTTCCCCACCCAAGCTATTTTTGCACTTTGGTGAAACAGTCTGGTAACGGTCGATGACAATCTTGATTTCATTTGCCGGCAGGTTATCAATTATTTTCTGACCGTCGCTATAAACACGTTCTTTGCTAAAATCAGCCAGCTGAGCCTTAATCCATTCAACCCGGGCATCCTGCATCGCGCCTTTTTTTGAGATTTCAAAATGGATATGCAACGATGATCGACCGGACAGCTTTCTTTTTAGGGCGTCTTTAATGGCCAATACGCTTTCTTTTTCTGGCACGACATTTGATGCTGCGTAAAACAAGCTGACTTCTTGTTGGGTGTGGATTAATTCGTTGCGTTGGATTTTTGATGGAGGGCTAACATTGCAGCCAGCCACCAACACCAACACAGAAAACAAAGAAACAAAAATCGCCCAATTAATGATTTTCACAAAAACCACCCTCCCTAAAAATAAAAGCCAGCGGAGTCAAATTTATTACTTTGTTGGCCTGGGTTTTCACCCAATTTTTCATCAGGATGATCATCCGTATAATAGGCCACATGCTTGCTTAAAAGTCGTTCGACCATGTTGACGAATTTAATGGCACTGGTCGGATCTGAAAATTTCTCGCTTGCTGAAATGGGTTCCACCAGATAGGGCGTCACAATAATGACTAGCTCACGCCTGGAATCTTTCAATGAATTGGTGCGGAATAACCTGCCAAAAATAGGAATATCCCCAAGGCCTGCATACCCATTTTCGTTGCCATCAGTTTCTTTGTACAAAAGTCCTGCAATCATCAGGCTTTGCCCATTTCCCAATGCAACGGATGTTTCCGCGTTTTTTGTGGATAATCCCGGTAATGCTGTTGCCCCACCTGATGTCGTGCCATCGGGGCCGCTGACCTCGGTTGATAGTTTCAAATGAATGGTGTCGCCCACAACAGTCGGTGTGAATGCCAAGTTAATTCCATACTTCTTGAATTCAACGCTTGATGTCCCCAAAGATCCAGCCGCTGTTTGATAGGGAATTTCCCCGCCCACCGAAAAGCTGGCCGATTTTCCAGAAAGGGCAATTAAATTTGGTTCCGCCAAAATGGTTGCCAGCCCTTCATTTTCCAGAGTTTGAAAAATGGCATTGAGCTTTAAGGCACCCTTTTGAAAATTCAAAAAAGGACCCGTTTGCGAACTGCCAGCCTCTGGTATTATGCCAAAGGCGAAATTTCCCTGTGTCGCGTTTGCCTGCCAATTAACCCCAAGGCTTGTGGAAACTGAACGACTGACCTCTGCAATCTTGACCCGCAAATTGATTTGCATGCTCCTGCTAATGGTCATGTAATTTAAAATCTGCAACCTGCCCTCGATAGTTTTTTCCGCGATATCTTGGATCAATTCCCCGTCTTTTGTTGATTCTATTGATCCTTTCAGCAAAATTCCCGTTGGCAGCTGGACAACCTCCACCTTCGCGGTTGGAACAATCTTCTTTATAATGGCCTGTAACTGACCTGGCTGTCCATTGGATGCCTTAACATAAACAGTCAGTTTTTTAAGGGTTCGCTTGTCCTTTGAAAGGCATAAAATACTTGTTGATCCGGGATTGACGCCAAATATATACAGGCTTCGGCTATCGATAATTTGAACATCGGCAGTCTTTGGATCGGTTATAAAAACCTCGTCAATTTCACTGTCCTGTTGAAAGATGGATGTTTCCCTATGAATGACTTCGATTTCCGCTGTTTGTTCAGCAATGTTTTGGTGATTCAATAAATTGCTTTGGTCATTGTGGATCAGTGAATCGAGCGTTGATTGGGTTTGTTGCGTTATGTTCTTTATGACCCTTGGTTCGATTTTTATGGGATCAAATCTTGCAAAATCAAACTTTGGTTCGTTGATTTCTTTTTTTAAGGGATCCTTTTGCAGGTCCATCTTTTGCTGGCCTTCGCCTTGTTTTTGCGTTGCTGGAAACAGGGCCGAAGACGACGCAAAGCCCATAAACAGGAACAACCATAAAAGAACTGAATTTATAGAGATTAGGTACCGTTTCATAGGATTTTATCCGCGTCTAGCAGGGACTGAGCCTTGTCTCGTTTGTTGGCCACCGTATAGGCCAGCGCCAGGTTGTGACGCTGTTGTTTTGTTGCCCAATCAGCCAATCCAATCGGCTCGAGCAGCGCAAGAGATCGATCGTAATCACCAGAAAATGCCAAAGACAGGCCCAGATTGCTTTTTATCAAAATATCATTTGGGTCCTGCTGCAGAATCTGATGGTACTGCTTTTGCGCCGCCTTATGATCACCCTGCTGATCATAGCTGACAGCCAGGCCATTCAATGCATCCTTATCGTTTGGTTGATTTTTAAGAATAGATTGGAATGTGGTCTGTGCCTCCTTGCTTTTGTACGTCAGCAGATAGGCCTTTCCCAGTTTTTGCTTTGCATGAAATTCCGTATCAAGGGAGGCCGCCCGTTCAAAAAAACCGATGGATTCACCCGCTTGCCCCAAAGCCAGACAAACATCACCCGCATCCATCAAGGCATCGAAATCATTGGGATTGTTGTGTAAAACTTGGGAGTATAAATTTAAAGCCGCATCATATTTTTTTTCGGATTTTGCCCGTTGGGCAGCAGACAGCAAAACATCTTTTTGGGTGGCATGCTGACAGGATGATAGGATCAGAATCATTAATAGCATGCTGAAAATTTCTTGCGATTTAGCTATGAACGAAAGTCTGTTTTGCAAACCCTTAATTCCCAATATATTCAATTTATGATAGCATACCCAATCTATATGCGAAGAAGAAAGGTAAAAATCCACGACATCATAAAACCTATATCTTTGTGTAATTTTTTTATCTAAAATTAATGACAAATCACCGTTAAATCACCCTTTATTTTGCCTATTTTTATTTATCTCATCCTTGTCTTTTTTCTAACAAGCTGCCAAGATTTGGCTCAGAATCAGTCTCTGAACCCGCTTCTGGGGCCAAAGGATATGAAGACACTGACGACAGCGCCGGCGGAACCTTCGGCATCCCTACCCGTTACCGTCAAAAAAATTCCATCAGAACCAGATCTTCCCCAGTCTTTTTTGCAGCCCGTTTCTGTTTCCATCAGCGAAAATGCACCCCTTAAATCCATTTTTATTGAATTGGCCCGTCAAGCCAATGTTGATCTTCAGCTTGACCCCAACATAAACAATGCCATCATTTTTTCAGCCCACCAAAAACCATTTATTCAGGTCATCGAAAGTATTTGTAACCTAGCAGGGTTGCGGTACAAAATTATCGACCAGTCCCTAAAGATTGAGATTGATCAACCCTATGCCGAAAATTACAGCATCCAATTTTTGAACTTGTCCCGGAACAGTCAAAACAAAATATCGATCGCGACAGACGTTTTTTCCAATACGAATTCACAAAAAGCGGCGATCGACAATGGGTCTAACAGTGCCGTAACGGTTACTGGTAACAATGATTTCTGGACAGAACTAGAAGGAAATCTAAAAATCCTGCTGGGTCAAAATCTGAATTCTGATTCAGGTACCGCCACTCACAATGCAACCTATTCCCTGCATAAACAAGGGGGGATTATCACGATTCATGGCACAGCGAAACAGCAAAAGCTGGTTTCAAGCTATTTGGATAAACTTCGAAAAGCGGTGACCAGCCAGGTTTTAATCGAAGCCAAAATCATCGAAGTCACCCTGACCGATGAATTCAAAAGCGGTGTTGATTGGAAAAAAATCGGCAATCGTGGGGACTGGTATTTTAATGGGGAATTCGGCGCCCTTGCCAAAAAGGGTCACTTTATTGACCCAACATCTGCCCACGCAGACATGATCAGCCTGGGTGCAAAGGGGCAAACATTTTCAGCGATCTTGAATGCCCTGCAGGAATTTGGCAGCTCCCGAACGCTATCAAGTCCACGCTTAACCGTGATGAATAATCAAACGGCGATTCTGAAAGTTGCCCAAAACCAGGTTTATTTCCGATTGAATTATGACAAACAATACAGCGCCAATGTCCAACGGGAAAACACCAGCGTTTCAAGCGATATCCAGACTGTTCCGATTGGTTTGGTGATGTCGGTGCAGCCATCCATTGACCATGAAACCGGCGAGGTGATTTTATTTTTGCGGCCGACAGTATCCAGAATGACCCGGTCCGTCGCTGATCCCGCCGTTAGCATCGCGTACAATGCCAATGTCAGCAATACAACAAACACGTCCAATCTGATGGAGGTTAAGCCATCCCTAATTCCGGTGGTAGAGGTCAAGGAGATTGATTCTGTCCTGCGTTTAAAGAATGAAGAAATCGCAGTCCTTGGGGGATTGATGGAGGTTCGTTCACGACAAGATACAACGAAATTGCCGGTTTTGGGCGATATCGTAAAAGACCTATTTAGCGCCCACATGCAAGGGGACGAGGTTGTGGAATTGGTCATCCTGCTGCAGGTTAAAATATTAGAAACAGCCTCCGCCCCGGATGCGGCAGACCAACGGCTTATCCGGTCCTATGTTCCAGACCCAAGGCCATTCCCGGGGGCTGCGGGTTGAGAGCCTAATTCAAGTTGAATTTCTGCCCTTCTGAGTTCATAAGAAACCTGCATGTTCATCCAAAACTTTGGCGTTGTGTTAAAATGATGCGCAAGCTTTATTGCTGTCTCTGCGCTAATCCCTCTTCTCTCGAGGACAATGTCGTTAATACGAGGAGCCGGAACCCCCAACAGGCCCGCAAGCTTCCTAGAGCTCAGCGCCAATGGTTTCATATAGTCTTCGCGTAAAATTTCCCCTGGATGAATGTTCCAAATCATGTGATGCCCTTTCAATGATAATATTTTCCTGCAAAGTCCATAGGCGACAAAATGGCTTTCTGGATGGCCACGCCGCCTTCGTCGGCTCGCCATGACGTCATGGCGAGGAGGGTGAAACCCGACATGGCCATCCAAAATATCTCTCTATTAATCACACAGGAAAATACTGTATTTCAACAAAGTAAGAATGGCCATCTTGCCATACAAAACAAAGTCGATACTGGTTAACCCCAGTTCGATGCAACAAGTCAATAAAACTCAGACAAAAGCAAGTTTCCCTATGGCTTGACCATAGGGTCCAGAGAAAGAAATTGATCTTTATCAACTGGATCCTCCGGTCAAGCCGGAGGAAAACTACGGTGGGGTCTTGTTTTAATACGGCTCTTATGTCGAGCTCGGGTTAGCTAACCCCAGCTTGATATATAACGATACGCATTATAATTCAAGTTTTTTTGCGACAGACGTTATCATTTGTCAAAAATTTTTTGCACTGCTACAATGGCACCAGGTCATTTATAGTACACAGTTGCATGACGACACTTTGGTTCATTTACCTTATTGCTCTTGTTTTTATTGTCTTGTTCCTTATTTTGTATGCTCACATGAAGTATACAGAGTTGCGTATTCATAATCAGCACTTACAAATACAAAATCGCCTTAGCAAAGCAATCCTGGAATCTTTTCCGCTTCCTTGGTGCGCCTGGCATGATGGCGATACTCTTGTTCACTGCTCTCCGGCATTTTATCGGCTTTTGTGCCTTGATCCTGAATATCCGGTACACGTTACAAACATTCAGAAAATCTTTGGAGATTCCCCTTTTAGTCCCTTTCAACAGGCAATCAGCCACCTTCAAAATTTTGGGGGGGATTTTACAGTGCAGATTTCGATTCCCGCCCAATCCCTGCAGGATTATACCGCGCATCATGATCCCCACATTCATTTGGAATTAAAGGGGCGCATCGCGCTTTCCCTTCATGATGAAGAAAAATTACCAGAACAAAGGCTTATCATCCTGACCTTGGCGGATATAACACAAACTCTGATTGAAAAGATCCATTCCCAAACCATTCAAAAAGAAAACCATGATGAACTGGAAATGTTGCACATATTGGCCGATGCTTGTCCGCTTGCTTTGTGGTATCGGGATACAGTTGGACGAATTCAATACTGCAATCTGGCCTATGCGGGCGCTTTGGAAAGTAGCGCTAGCCGTGTTATTGCAGAAAAACAAGAACTCATCGATATATCGCACGCGAACAATACGTATGCTTTGTCGCAAAAAGCCCTTCGGACAAACCAAAAGCAAACGATCAGAACGCATGTTGTGGTTGCAGGGCATAGGCGTTTTCTTGAGATCGCAGAAATTCCCATTCTGGGCCACCATGCAACGGCAGGGCACGTAACCGTTGGATATGCACTGGATCTGACAGAGGTCGAGGAAGCCGCGAATGAATTATTAACTCACACACACGCCCATCACGAAGTACTGGATCAAGTTTCGTCCCCCATTGCCATTTATGGGGCAGATACACGATTGGAATTTTTTAACAATGCCTATGTGAAGCAATTTAATCTGGACGAGAATTGGCTTTATAGCAAGCCCACCTTTGGTGAGATTTTGGAACGTTTGCGTGAAAATCGAATGCTATCTGAGTATTCTAATTTTCCGGAACATAAACGATCAAGGTTAAGTCTGTTCAATAACTTGATATATCCCCTTTATGAAATGATGCACATTCCCAATGGGACGATTTTCAGGTTAATGATTGCCCCTCATCCATTGGGGGGATTACTTTATATGTTTGAAAATGTCACAGACAAGCTTGCCCTGGAGCAGGGGTACAACACGTTGGTCGCCGTGCAAAAAGAAACACTCGATCATCTTTACGAGGGGATCGTTGTGTTCGGCAGCGATAATCGTGTGCGGTTAACCAACCCGGCTATTGGGCAAATATGGCGCCTAACTGACGAGGAACGGTCCCCCAGCAGTCATATCAATGATATCCTTGAAAAGGCAGAGCACCTTTTTAATGATCGCAATGAAAGTCAAATTTGGCGCAAAGAAATGTTGGATATTATCAGCATGCGCCAATCTGTTAATGGGCGGTTCGCGTTTAAAGGCGACCGTCGGTTGGAATATTCATATGTCCCCTTGCCTGATGGATCCCATTTGATGACCTTTGTGGATGTTTCGGACCGTTGGCGTTTTGAACAAGCACTCAAGGAACGGACAGAAACATTGGAACGGGCGGACCGAATAAAATCAGATTTTATATCCCATGTTTCCTATGAATTGCGATCCCCCCTGAATACGATTTCTGGTTTTATGGATATTCTGTCTAATCAGTATTTTGGGACCCTGAATGAACGTCAGCTTGATTACTGCAAAGGAGTTGTGGAATCGGCGGAGCGTTTGCGAAGCCTGGTCAATGATATGATCGACCTAGCTAATATTGAAGCTGGAAAGCTTAGCCTCAATTATCAAGAAACTCCCCTGGATATTTTTTTAACGGGGCTGACGGATCTGGTCCATAGTCGCGCCCAAGACAAGGGCTTTGACATTGAGGTCATTAATGACAGTCAAATTGAGGCTGTTTTCATTGATCGAAAAAGGCTAAAGCATGCCATTTTTAACCTGCTGACCAATGCCATTAAATTCACCAATCCCGGTGGGAAAATCAGCATTATTGCCCAAAAAAGCGGCGACCAAAAGGATTGGTTTTCCATAGCGATTCAGGACAACGGAATCGGCATTAATGATGACGATCAGGAAAAAATATTTAACTTATTCGAACATGGTGCAAACACGCAAAATATGCAGATGGGGGCCGGGCTTGGGCTGCCCTTGGTCAAAAGCCTAATAGAGCTGCATGGCGGGTCGATGACGTTAACATCGGCACCCGGAAAGGGAACGACATTCATGTGCCACTTGCCGATAAACCCCCAATGAAGAAAGGTTAATAAATCGTTAATATTATTGAAATTATCATTATTTTTATTAAAATTCCATTATTGACGTTCATGGTTTCTTTTGAGTAATCTATTGAATAGGTGAATTTTACAATCAACAAGAGAGAGCGCCATCGTGACAGAGCAATCAAAATCTTATCCTTTATGGCAGCCGTCAGAACAGCGCATTAAAGATAGCCTGATGTATAAATTTATGCAGCATTGCGGCCATGCGGACTATGATTCGTTACATCAATGGTCCATCGCATTAATCGAAGATTTCTGGATAAACGTATGGGATTTCTGTGGTGTTATTGCATCCAATCGCGGTGATATTGTCTTGAAAAATCCTGGCGACATAATGAATGCCGAATTTTTCCCAGATGCCCGTCTAAACTATGCCGAAAATCTTTTACGCAGACGTGACGATGAAACAGCGATTGTTTTTTATGGGGAAACTCAGCGAAAGCAAGAAATCAGCTATAAATCCCTTTATAACCAGGTCAGCCAATTGGCGCAACAGCTTCGCGATTGGGGAATACAGCCAGGGGATCGTATTGCAGGATACCTTCCCAATATGCCAGAAGCAATCATTGCGACCCTGGCAACCAGTGCTGTCGGGGCGATATGGTCATCCTGTTCGCCAGATTTTGGGGAAAAAGGGGTTATCGATCGATTTTCCCAGATCGAGCCAAAGATTTTGTTTTCTGCAGATGGATATTTTTATCATGGGAAAGTTTTTAATTGTACAGAACGGCTGCCGGAAATTCTGAAATCCCTGCCAACTGTTCAGCATACCATCATCGTTCCTTATGTTGGGGGTTTTGATCATCCTTATTTGGACTGGAATACTGTATTACAATCACAAACGTCGAACGACATTCAGTTCGAACAGCTTCCCTTTAATCATCCCTTGTTTATCCTGTATTCTTCGGGCACGACGGGCGTTCCAAAATGCATTGTGCATGGTGCCGGCGGTACGTTGTTGCAGCACTTAAAGGAACATCAATTACAAAGCGATATCAAGCCCGATGATCGCGTTTTCTATTTTGCAACCTGCAGTTGGATGATGTGGAACTGGCAGATCAGTGCCTTGGCCAGCAATGCCCAGCTGATACTGTACGACGGATCCCCCATGTACCCAACCAATGACCGGTTGTTCGAAATTGCCGAAGAAACCGGCATGACCCTGTTTGGAACGTCCGCCAAATATCTAAGCGCCCTTCATAAGGCTGTCTTTAAACCAAAAAATGATTTAAGCGCCATCAAGACAATTGCCTCAACAGGTTCAGCATTATCAGAGGAAACCTTTGATTATATTTACGCTGATATCAAATCAGATGTGCATGTGGAATCCGTATCGGGTGGCACAGACATCATCGCTTGTTTTATGATTGGCAACCCAACGCGTCCTGTCTATCGCGGACAATTACAGGGGGCAGGCTTGGGGTTTAAGGTCGACGTGTTTGATGATGACGCGAATCCAATGAAAAGCGGCCAAGGTGAATTGGTTTGCACAGCCCCGTTCCCATCGCGGCCCATTGGTTTTTGGAATGATGCTGACCGTAGAAAATATTTCAAAGCCTATTACAATCGGTATCCCAATGTATGGCATCATGGGGATTTTGTGGAACACACAGCCGAGGATGGATTTATTGTTCATGGGCGTTCAGATGCTGTTTTAAAACCTGGCGGTGTCCGGATTGGAACGGCGGAGATTTATCGCCAAGTGGAACAAATGGACGAGGTTATGGAAAGTCTGGCCGTTGGGCAAAATTGGGATGACGATACACGAATTATTCTGTTTGTTGTGTTGCGTTCTGGTGTGGCACTAACAGATGAATTGACGTTAAAAATCAAATATCAAATTCGAACGCACACAACGCCACGCCATGTGCCGGCAAAAATTTTCCAGGTTAACGATCTGCCCAGAACAAAAAATGGAAAATTAACAGAGATTGCCGTGCGCCAAGTCATCCATGGACAAGCCATCAAAAATAGCGAATCGTTGGCAAACCCAGAATCGTTGGAACAATTTAAGAATCTGAAGTTTGACTAATAAAAGGAAAGCATTGTGTCCTTTTCACATGACTCTCCCCCCACGTCATCCCGCGACTTGATCGCGGGATCTACGAATTTCAGCATGGGCCCCGTGGTCAAGCCACGGGGTGACGGGGAGGAGGAGTCGCAGGAAAGGGTCGATAATGGATTATTGTTAAAAGTCTTGGTAACAGGGGTCGCTGGTTTTATTGGGTTCCATGTTGCCAAGGCTTTGCTGGAACAAGGGCGGGACGTCGTCGGCGTTGATAATCTTAATGCCTATTATGATGTTGCATTAAAGCAGGACCGCCTTGATCTTTTGCATCGCTTTCCAAATTTTCGATTCCACAAGGCGGACATCAGTGACAAGGATTCGATTGCCAATCTTTGGGATGCAGAAAGGGATATCACGCAGGTTGTTCATTTAGCCGGCCAAGCGGGCGTTCGATATTCATTGATTGATCCGTATGCCTATGTCCAAAGCAACCTGCTGGGATTCACGGTTATCCTGGAACAGTGCCGGCATCAATCGAATTTTTCGCACCTTGTTTATGCAAGCTCATCGTCCGTTTATGGCGCTAATCAGGTTATCCCCTTTCACGAGGGTCAGCGAATCGATTTACCCCTGTCGTTCTATGCGGCAACCAAAAGCGCGAATGAATTGATGGCACAGTCATGCCATCATTTATACAATCTTCCCGTTACGGGGCTACGCTTTTTTACTGTGTATGGCCCCTGGGGACGCCCAGATATGGCCTTATTTAAGTTTACAAAGGCTATTTTAGACGACCAACCCATTGACGTTTATAATTATGGAAACATGACCCGTGATTATACCTATATTGATGATATCGTTCAGGGTGTCTTGCTTGCATTGCAACATCGGCCGGCGCAATCCAAGCATGGCATCCATCACCCAATCTATAATTTGGGCAACCATAAGAAAGAGACCCTGCTTTCCTTTATCGCCATGCTGGAAAATGCCTTGGGGAAAAAGGCCATAAAGACTATGCTCCCACCCCAGGCTGGGGATGTCCTGGAAACCCTAAGTGATATTTCGTTGGCTGAAAAAGATTTGGGATATTCACCAAAAACGTCTATGGTTGATGGGATTTCTCGATTTGTGGATTGGTATCGGTCTTATTATGGTGACTAGAATGGTTTATAAAAATGTTGATCAAGTCTCTCCGGAAGAAGCCAAGCTCGAGCTAGAGCATCTTGCCAAAGAAATTTCCCGCCATGATTATTTGTATTATATACTGGCTGTTCCTCTGCTTGCGGACAATGCGTACGATGCCCTCAGGCGGCGCAACACAGACATTGAAAATCGTTTTCCCGACCTGATTCGCCCCGATAGCCCAAGTCATCGCGTTGGTGCCCCGCCCGCGCCTGAATTCGAAAAGGTGACCCATCCTAAACCGATGCTGTCACTGGACAATGCATTTTCGGCCCAGGATGTTGGTGATTTTATTGACCGCGCACGCCGCTTTTTACGGCTTCCAGATGACCATCCACTGCCTATTTCAGCCGAACCTAAAATCGATGGGCTATCAGCGTCGCTTCACTATCAAAATGGCCAATTCGTATTGGGGGCTACCCGCGGGGATGGGTACGTGGGCGAAAACATCACGGCTAATTTAAAAACGGTACGCGATATCCCGCTCATTTTACAGGGGGATGATTATCCAGCAACTCTAGAAGTTCGGGGCGAAGTTTACATGACGCTTCAGGATTTTCAGGCCTTAAACACACGACGCGTGGCGGATGACGAACCCCCCTTTGCCAATCCGCGGAATGCGGCTGCGGGGTCACTGCGTCAGCTGGATCCGCATATCACAGCCCAGCGCCCCTTGCGTTTTTTTGCTTATGCGTACGATGCCGCGCAGCTGCCCGATGGGACGCAGACGAACTGCCTACAATCCCTGAAACGGTGGGGGTTTCAAACGTGTACCGATGTCGCCCTTTGTGACCAACAATCAGATCTGATAACTTATTATGAAAAGATGCAGGAACGTCGTCCCCAATTGCCCTATGAAATTGATGGAGTTGTTTATAAAATAAACGATTTTGGCCTGCAGAATCGATTGGGGACAGTTGGTCGATCGCCACGCCATTCGATCGCGCATAAATTCGCTGCCGAACAAGCTGAAACAATTTTAACAGACATTATTATACAGGTCGGCCGAACTGGTGTTTTGACGCCGGTGGCGATTCTGGAGCCCGTATTTGTTGGGGGCGTCATGGTCAGTCGCGCAACGCTGCATAACGATGATGAAATCCACCGGAAAGATGTTCGGGTTGGTGATGCCGTTATCGTGCAACGGGCCGGCGATGTGATTCCGCAGGTTGTTCAGGTGATTCTGGCCAAACGCCCACCAACCAGCGTGCCATTTCAGTTTCCGACCCTTTGCCCCGAATGCGGCGGACATGTGATCCAGGCCGATGGTCAGGTTGCCAAAAGGTGCGGCAACAGTTTTATGTGCCCGGCACAAGCCATCCAAAAGCTAAAGCATTTCGTCAGTCGCGATGCATTCGATATTGATGGTCTGGGTGGAAAGCATATCGAAAATTTTTATAATGCCGGCTTGATTCGAACACCCGTTGACATTTTTACCCTAGAGGACCGGGATAAGCTGTCCAAAACGCCGCTTTCCACTGTCGAGGGGTGGGGGGATTTATCAAGCGCCAACCTGTTTAACGCCATTAATCAGCGTCGCAAAATTAGCCTCGATCGGTTTATTTATGCACTGGGGATCCCCCAAATTGGGCACGTTACAGCTAAACTGTTGGCGAAGCATTATGGGGCGCTGGATATTTTTTTGGCGTCCGATCACGATGACCTGCTCACGATCGAGGGGATTGGCCCAAACATGGCCGACGATATTGCGGCCTTTCTTCAAAGCCCGGAACAACGGACTGTTGTTGATAACTTGCAAAGCCTGATAGTGATTCAGCCATTCCAAGAAACACGCCAGACGGAATCCCCTATTGCCGGAAAGATTATCGTGTTTACGGGGAGCCTAGAAACCCTAAGCCGGGGCGAAGCCAAAGCACAAGCCGAACGCCTTGGCGCAAAGGTTACAGGGTCGGTTTCCAAGAAAACGGATTATGTTGTGGCCGGTAGTGATTCGGGGAGCAAGCTAAAAACAGCCCAACAATTAGGGGTCAGCGTATTGACAGAGGATGATTGGCTAAAAATCGTCAAGGGGTAAAGCAAAAGACCAATGCAGCAGAAAAGACAGGCTTGCCTTTCTTAAACGTTCAGGATAGTATTTAAACACTGTCGGAACGTAGCGCAGCCTGGTAGCGCACTATTCTGGGGGGATAGGGGTCGTGGGTTCGAATCCCGCCGTTCCGACCATTTGCCCGACCATTTGTTCAGGTATTTTACTATCTTCCCCCGATTCCATTTCTTTCTTTACCTTGCCATAGGCATGAATGCTTGCGGGGATCAGGCCAACATAGGCCAACCCAATGGCGAACAATGTAAGCCAAGGCTGACTATAGAACGATACAGCCACAACCAACACGGTCAACATAAGCGGCAAAACAAGTCTGTGCGGCACTTGGACTTTTTTAAACGCAAAGGTTGGGATTCGGCTTACCAATAATCCACCGGTGGCAACCAAAAAAACTGCATAAAAATAGGGTGAATACAAAAAGGGAGTCGTGAATTCCTGCTGGATAATGATCGGCATCAGGGCAAGAAACGCCCCCGCTGGTGCCGGCACACCTGTAGCAAATTCATGTGACCAGGTTGGGGCATTACCCTCTATATCGCGGGTATTAAAACGGGCAAGCCTAAGCGCCATGCAAACCGTAAAAAATAATACGATTCCCCATCCCACACGCCCCAATTGATTAAGGCCGCGCAAATAGATAACAAGGGCTGGCGCTGCCCCAAAATTCAGTAGGTCTGACAAGGAATCCAATTCCGCCCCAAAGCGGCTTGTGCTACCCAATAAACGGGCAACACGTCCGTCAACGCCATCAAAAAAACCAGCCAGCAATATAACAATGACGGCCAAATCCCAACGTTCTGAAAGCGCCAGGGAAATAGAGGTCATTCCACAACACAACGCCAAGACCGTAACCATATTTGGTGCAATAGCAGCCAAAGACAAGTATTTCGACTGTTGTGCTTGATTGAATCGCTGTTTAAAATGACCGGGCACGTGGTCGCTTTGACCTTTGTGCCCCTCACTGTTGTGCTGGCGGTGTTTTTTGCTCATTATACAATAAGACCTTGTCGTGCGGGTTCACTGCTTTGAAGGTCGGCCAAAACCGTTTCTCCGGCTAGAACTCTTTGCCCTTCTATGACAAGCGGGTTCGCACCTTTTGGAAGATAAACATCCATCCGGCTGCCAAATCGAATCAGTCCATAAATGGCGCCAGTGTTGACCTTGTCGCCCTCTTTTGCATCGCATCGAATGCGGCGTGCAATAAGGCCTGCTATTTGAACAAAAGCCATAGACCTGCGTCCAGTTTCTGCACTGACGAATGATTGTGACGCATCGCCATCGTTTAAATTCAGGAACTGGTTCAATGTATCATCGCCTTCTGTTCCGGATTTTTGTTCTACTAGGGCCTCCGATGCTTTCTTTGACTTCTTGGATGGGGCCGCAGGGATTTTTTCAGCACCCAGGGTTACACAATCTGTTACATCATCCAAATCAAGAACAATCACGTTTCTTTCATTGAGGTCGCTTGCTTTATCCAATGATGCGTTGAAAAATTTTCCTGCATGATAAAGGACCTTGCGAACTGTTCCCTTGATTGGGATGCGGTTAATATGAACATCGAAAACATTCAGAAAAATACTAACGCGAACAAGTGGATCGGTTCCGATGTCCCAATCTTCCGGCGGGACTATTTCCTTTACGGCCACAATTTTACCGTCTGCGGGGCTGATAATAAGGCCATCCCGTGCCGGTGTAACGCGTGCAGGATTGCGAAAGAAATAAAAACACCATCCCGTTAGGATCGCCCCAATCCATCCCAGAGTCGGAGAGAACAGAGAGAACAATATGGTGATACCAGCAAAAATAGCAACAAAACGCCAGCCTTCAGGGTGAATAAGATGTGCAAAAAACATATAAAAACTTCCAAATTAAAATGGTTAATGTAAAAAGCATACCTGAAAAAAAACAAAACGTACACCAATTATGCCCTATCTGTCAGAGTCATGGGCTTGGATGGACTGGGCGGTAAACTTGGAAATTTCTTGACTTTTATCCAAAAAAATGTTAGGCACAGGTGTTCATCCATAATTCATAAGAATAAAGTAAAGGCTTCGTAATATTTTGACTAAAATTGTATCCACTTCTCATATCCCTGTTTTATTAAAAGAAATGCTTTCGGCGCTTCAGCCGACTGTGGGGGAAACCTATGTGGATGCAACATTTGGGGGTGGCAGTTACACCCGCGCCATTTTGGACGCTGCTGATTGCAAAGTCGTTGCCGTCGATCGGGACCCAGCAGCCGCACAGCGCGCGAATCAGTTTCGCGATCAGTACGGTGACCGATTTGACTTTGTTTCGGGTTGCTTTGGGGATTTGGATCAAATTCTGCCAGTCCAAAAATATAATGGCTTTGTCTTTGATTTTGGGGTGTCATCTTTTCAGCTTGATGATCCAGACCGGGGATTTTCTTTCCGTTTTTCCGGCCCCCTTGATATGCGCATGTCCGACACTGGCATAACCGCCGCTGATGTTGTCAATACGTTCACTCAGGAAGACATAGCTGCCATTCTTTGGACGTATGGCGAGGAACAAAAATCCCGTCGTATTGCAGCTGCCATTGTGGAGAAAAGACAAGAAAAACTATTTGAGACTACTTTGGAATTGGCCGAACTGGTCAGACGCATCGTTAGACGCAAAGATGGCTTAGATCCTGCCACGTTAACCTTTCAGGGCTTGCGAATCTTTGTAAATAATGAGTTAATGGAGATAGATAAGGCCCTAAAAAAAACCCCATCCCTGCTAGCTGTCGGAGGAAAAATCGTGACGGTCGCTTTTCATGCCTTAGAAGACCGATTGGTAAAAAATTGGATACGGTCCGGTTGCGTCCTGACTGTAGAACAAGCATCCTTTGAATTAAAGCCACTGATCACCAAGGTCGTTCGCCCATCGGATGCCGAAATGACGATCAATCCACGCAGCCGATCGGCAAAATTGCGTGTTGCACACCTTGTACCCACACGATTTGGTGGTGGCATAAAATGATTCGGAGTTCGACGATTTTTGTTACAGGGTTATGTTTGTTTATTGCGCTTATTTTATTTCGCGTTAAGTACGAGGTTATGGCCCTGGAACTGCAGCATCGTCAAATCAATCGAACGATCCAGGAAACAAAAGAAACGCTCCACATTTTAAAGGCCGAATGGGCCCTGTTAAACGAACCGGCACGCTTGCAACGATTAGCTGTAAAGTATTTACCAGGGATGAAGCCCCTGAAAAGTGCGCAGTTGATTTCGTTCGACGACTTATTGGGGGGCGAGGCTGGATATGACAAAGCTGCACTGGAAGACCTTATCGCAGAGGCCACGATTAACAATGATGCGCAAGCAAAACATGATAAAGATTAGGCGTTTTCAATGAAATATCTTATCAAACGTCCGTTTGTTCGACTGTCGAAACATCTTAACCTGTGGCATGAGGCATTGCACCATCGGGGTCTGCTTGATATGGCGCGCCAGCGGATGCTTGTTGCCAGTGGCTTGATGTCGTTGGCCTTTTTATTAATATGCGTTCGGCTTGTCGATGTGATGGTTTTTCGCGATAAAAAGACCTTTGATGAGGCGCCAATCACGCATGAAAATACGTTGCCCCGCGCTGACATTGTTGATCGAAATGGTGAAATTCTGGCAACACATTTGGTGACGGCATCGCTGTATGCGAATCCAAAGGTTATCATTAATGCCAAAGAAGCCGCCCAAAAACTGGCCAAGGTTCTGCCCAATGTGACGGTCGAAACGTTGTTTCAACGGCTGACATCAAACAAGGGGTTCGTGTGGCTTTCCCGTCATGTTCCCCCAAAGCTCCAGGACCAAATCAACCATCTGGGCATCCCGGGTGTTTATTTACAAAAAGATCATAAGCGTGTTTATCCCTATGGGGCGTTGGCGTCCCATGTTTTGGGAATGTGCGGGGTGGACAGCAATGGTCTTTCTGGCACAGAAAAATTCTTTGATGTTAAGCTCCGCAAAAACAAAGAACCGCTCAAAATATCCCTGGATATTCGTGTTCAGCATATTGTTCACGATGAACTGACCAATGCGATGGCCGAATTCAATGCTATCGGTGGACATGCCATGGTTATGGATGCCAAAACGGGGGAAATGTTGGCGATGGTGTCATTGCCCGGCATTGATCCGAACATGCCCAATCAAGATACGGCGAATAATAAAGCGGCATCAAAAGATACATACAATCGAAATACCCTTGGTGTATACGAACCGGGCTCCACCTTTAAAATCCTGAATATTGCGATCGCGTTAGAGGCCGGAAGCGCCACAACCAACAGTCGGTATGATGCCCGTCATGCGGTTCAAATTGGTCGTTTTAAGGTCAATGATTTCAAGGGGAAAGGCCGTGAATTGTCCCTAACAGAAGCATTTGTGTATTCATCCAATATCGCGGCCATTAAAATTGCCCAGGAATTTGGAACAAAAACCCAAAAATCCTATATGAAAAAGTTTGGTATTCTAACCCCCACAACCATAGAGGTTCCAGAGATCGGTCAGCCCCTGATTCCGGCAAACTGGACCGATGTCACCGCAATGACAGTATCTTATGGGTATGGCGTGTCTGTGACCCCGCTTCAGCTTTTGTCCACGGTTAATAATATTGTGGGAAATGGAATTCCGTGTCAGCCAACCTTTGTGTATAAAAATGCATCAGATCGCCAGGCAGTGATTGCGGCCAACCAACAAAAAGAACGAATCGTGTCAGAAAAAACATCGAAAACCATCCGCAATTTGATGCGACTTGTCGTTGGCGAAGGAACAGCCAAAAAAGCAGACATCGAAGGGTATTCCGTTTTTGGCAAAACAGGAACCGCCTATCAGGCCAAGGGGAAAAGCTACAAAGATAAATCTCGCTGGACCACGTTTATTGGCGGATTCCCATTGGATGAACCCCAGTATGTTCTTTTGATCACGCTTGATGATCCAAAACCCACCAAAACAACACATGGTTACGCAACGGCCGGGTGGAATGCGGCACCAACTGCCGGTAAAATTATTGCCAGAATGGGCCCCATCTTGGGGGTTCAACCTGATTACGAGGAGGTCATAAATCCTCTGGCATCCAACATGGCACAATGGGTTAACACAAGTCATAAATTGACAAACTAGGGAGGCATTATGTTCGCAAGATACCTAAACCCCAAAAACGATATTGCTTTTAAGCGCATCTTTGGCACAGAAAAGAACAAGGATATCTTGATCGCCTTTCTGAATGACATGATTGATTTCAGGGGTGGCGGACCTGTGACCAATGTCACTTTCCTAAAAACGATCCAGGAACCAGAGATCGCCATCCAAAAAACAAGCATTGTTGATATTCTGTGCGAGGATCCACAAGGCAACAAATGGATCGTTGAAATGCAGGTAGCCTGGGACGAGAGCTTTAAAAAGCGCGCCCAATATTATGCAGCAAAGGCATACATCGCCCAAATGGCAATCAAAGCTGAATATCACAATCTAAAAGAGGTGATTTTTTTGGCCATCACCGATTTTATTATGTTTCCCCACAAGAAGGCATATAAGTCTGACCATGTTATTTTGGACCGCAATAGTCACGAACATGATCTGAGGGATTTTTCTTTTACGTTTCTAGAATTGCCAAAGCTAAAAAATAAAACCTTTGATGAATCAATGACAATGATCGAAAAATGGGCCTATTTCTTTAACAATGCAGACACAGCACCAAAGAATGAGACAGCCAAGATTATTGCCGATTATGCAATCTTGCAGCGCGCATATCATGAATTGAACAGCTTTGACTGGAGCGAGGATGAATTGCAGGCCTATGAACGGGCTGAAAAAATAGAAGCCGACTATTGGAACATTATGAATCAAAGATTCAGACAGGGCATGGCAAAGGGAATAGAGGAAGGTATTGAGAAGGGTATTGAGAAGGGTCGAGAGGAAGGTCGAGAGGAAGGTCGAGAGGAAGGCGAAAAGCGCGCTCAACAAGCCATGGCCCAAAAGATGTTCGATTCTGGCCTAGAGAAAACTGTCATCTCGCAAATAACGGGATTGTCAGCAGATCGACTTAACAGGATTCTTGATGGAAACACATAAACAAACCATCACGTGTGATTCCCGTCTTGTGTCGCCGTCCGATTTGTTTGTGGTGATTCCATGTGCGCGGAACCTTTCTAATGCACAGGATGCAATCAAGGCAGGGGCAACCACAATCGTGGCGGTGCCTTCCCTGTGCGATTCTTTGGCCGCATCAAATCCCACAATCCGATTCATCAAAACAGATAATCCACGTTTAGCTTTATCACTGTTGGCTGGTGCTTTTTATAAAAAGCAACCCCGCATCCTTGTTGCTGTAACGGGGACGAATGGAAAAAGTTCCGTTGTGAACATGCTTCGTCAGTTTTGGGAGGGGGCTGGATTCAGTGCGGCAAGCCTTGGGACCTTGGGTCTTGCGTCAAAAAATTTGGATATATCGTTGCCATCCCTGACAACACTAGACCCGCTTACTCTACATAAAACCCTGGCCGAATTATATACTAGGGATATTCAGCATCTGGCGCTGGAGGCATCAAGCCACGGCCTGGATCAATACCGCCTGCATGGTGTTACGCTGTCGGCCGCTGCCTTTACGAACCTAAGTCACGATCATCTGGATTATCATGGGACGTTGGATGCGTATTTCGCCGCAAAAGCCAAGCTGTTTACCGAGATTCTGCCCGATGGAAGCCCCGTTGTTTTGAACCAAGATTCCCCATTTTATGAAAAGCTATCGACACTTTGTTTGGGGAGGAACCACAGGGTTATTTCGTATAGCTTGACCAGATCTGCGTTTTTACAGGCGACAAACATTGCAACCACCGAACACTCCATTTCATTTGATTTGTCGATCGATGGAATATTTTATCCGACACAAGCCATTCCCCTGGTTGGTCTTTTTCAATTGGAAAATGTTTTGTGTGCGATGGGGTTGGCCATTGCAACGGGGCTGCCAGTTTCCGCAATCCTTAAAACCCTGTCGACCCTTTTAACTGTCCCCGGGCGTTTAGAATATGTGGGCAGCAAAAATAACGCCCCCGTTTATGTGGATTATGCCCACACGCCCGATGCCCTGGAAAATGTCCTGAAAAGCCTACGCCGTCATACCCTTGGTAAATTATGGGTAGTCTTTGGCTGCGGGGGCAATCGGGATGCATCCAAACGCCCCAAAATGGGTGCCATTGCCGCCGCCCTTGCTGATATGGTTATTGTCACAAATGATAATCCACGACATGAAAATGCTGACGACATTCGGGATCAGATCCTGAAATCTTGTCCCCTGGCAAAAAATATTGAAAACAGAAGCGATGCGATACACTATGCGATTACAAATCTTGCGATAGGCGATGTATTGTTAATTGCCGGCAAGGGACACGAGCAGGGGCAAATTATTGGCGATATAATTCACCCCTTTGATGATCGGGTAGAGGCGCTGAAATATTTGTGTGCATAATCGAATTATAACACTTCGGCATCAGATCAATAGACTCCATTACATTTTCTGGATGGTCCCATCGGACTTCGTCCTCCTCGCCATGACAACAGTGGCGTTCATGGCGAGCGAGTGAAACGAGCGTGGCCATCCAGGAAACTATTTTGTCACAATGTTTTATGCCTGCTTTGGATAGAATGGCCACTTTTTGACATGTAGGATTCTGCGAAGTGGTGTTTCCACAAGAATGAGTAGAAAACCAATGGATAACAAACACCAAACGGCAGGCTGTTCATTCTTGTTGTTTGTCAACAAATGCGCAAGGGTCGGCCCAGCAATCAGATGATACAATGTCATGCGCCATGATCCATAAATAACAGGCAAGAAAAAAGCAACAAGCATATATGGATAGCCATGATGAAGGATATGTTTAAGAATAGGAATATCGAGCACCTGATTCCAGATACCATTAACCGGAACATCCCACGCAATGTGCCAATTTCCATGAAAGGAACATAAACTTTTTCCACATAAAACCCTTGATGGGGCGCACGTCCCGGCCCAATCGAATGGATAGACCTGCAGAATCATAATGATGGCTGCTGCAAAACAAAGGCAAAAGACAGGTCCTTGGATTTTCTTTCGAACCGCATCCGGAACGAAATACATTGAAATACTATTAATAAAGAATGGCTGAAAGGCGATATGTAAATACCCCAAAAGCGTGGCGATTTGATTCGATGGCAACGAACATTGATCGATGACTGAATATGTATACGCCTGCAGCGCCTCCATCAATGAAAAATATCCCAAACAAACCCATATCGCGGCTGGTTCTTTTTTGTACGCCGCATAGGCACACGAGCTAAGCCCTATGGTTGCTAATACTGTTGATGCTTCTCCGCTCCAGCACATAATATGTTTCCTTTGTTTAAATAAACTTTGTCCTAGGTTCATTGTAAACGTCGAAAGATTAAAAACCAGTTAACACAGCAGCAAAAAAAGCCTAGCCCCCAACACGAATGTCATTGTGCAATTTCACCGAAAAAATAAGGCCCTGGCTGAACAACAGCGTGATCATGGCTGTCCCGCCATAAGAAATCAGCGGAAGGGGGATCCCAACAACAGGCAACAACCCCATAACCATGGCTGTGTTGATAAAAACATACAGAAAAAACGTCGTCGCAAGGCCGATAGCAATCAACTTTCCAAACTGTGTTCGGGAAGCCTGGGCAACATTGAAATTATAAACAATCAACGTCGCATAAAGGCACAGCAAGACAATGGCCCCGATCATGCCGAATTCCTCGCAAAACATGGTGAATATAAAATCGGTTTGCTTTTCGGGCAGGAAATTCAAATGGCTTTGGGTGCCGCATAAAAACCCCTTGCCCCATAATCCACCCGATCCCAGGGCGATTTTTGATTGAGTCAGATGATATCCCGTATTTGTTGGATCACTTGCCGGATCAAGGAAAATCAGAATTCTTTTTTGTTGATACGTATGGAGAAATGGCCACAAGATTGGAACGGCCGCGATGCCACCAACACCAACGACAATAAATTTCCAGATTTTAACGCCCGCCACAAAAAACAGGGCCGCCCCGCTTAGCACCAACATAAAGGCTGTCCCCAAATCCGGCTGTCGTAAAACAAATAGGGTTGGCACAATAATTAGCGCTGCCGGCAATAATAGGGTTTGGACACGGGCAACATCCTGCAAGGTGCAATCATGAAAATAACGCGCCAACGCCAGGATCAAACAAACCCGCATTAATTCCGACGGCTGTAGATTAAACACATACAAATCAATCCAACGCTGCGCCCCCATGCCAACGAAACCCAAAACCTCCACCGCCACCAACAGAGCCAGCGCTATAAAATATAGTAAATAGGCACTAGCATACCATCCGCGAATGTCCGTCACAGAAACAATGATCATAACGAAAAAACCAATACCAAAGCGCCCCAATTGCCGAATGCCCCAGGGGTGCATGCTGCCATCTGCCGCCGAATAGAGCATCAATATTCCAACGCCGACAATCGTGCTAATCAGCAGTAAAATCCAGGGGTTGAGGGCACAAAGGCGACGGAATTTCATCACACACCCACAGGTACAAGGCGTTGGGCAGCAATCATAATTTCCTTGGCTAGTGGAGCCGCCACCTTTGCGCCGCCACCGCCGTGTTCGACCAGAACCGATACAGCAAATCGGGGTAACTGAATGGGGGCATACCCAACAAACAAAGAATGCTCCTTTAGATGATAGGGGCGATCGTTCACAGTCCCCGCCTGGCGCTGCTGTTGGGATATGCGGCTGACCTGCGTACTGCCCGTTTTTCCGCCCATTTCCTGTCCGGGCGTCGCAATACGCGACGCATAGGCCGTTCCCCAGGGGCTGTTCACAGTTTGTTCCATGCCATCCAAAATGATTTTTATGTGTTCTGGATCATAGGGTAAACGGGGCAAGATCGGATTCTTGCGATCCTTTAGCAAATGCGGCGTGACCGGATGCAATCCATTGACAAGTTGCGCCATCATTTTAACAAGCTGCAGAGGGGTTGATAAAACATATCCCTGGCCAATCGATACATTGATCGTCTCACCCGGTGACCAGGCCTGTTGTTTAACGATTCGTTTCCAGTTTTTTGTGGGAACAAGCCCTTTTTTTTCGCCATTTAATTCTATGCCTGTGCAGTCACCAAATCCAAACGCCTGGGCCACGGCAGCAATTTTATCAACCCCTAAAAGACTGGCCAAGGAATAAAAATAAACATCACAAGATGCCGCCAATGCGTGCTGCAAATCCATCGTTCCATGCCCCCCTTGTTTCCAATTCCAGCAATGAAATCGATGGCCATGCGCATCATAATGCCCTGGGCAAAAAAATTGAGTATCCTCATCAATAACGCCAGCGGTCAATCCAGCCAGCGCCACCATCATTTTAAAGGTTGACCCGGGCGAATATTGACCCGAAATTATTTTATTATTAAGGGGCTTTCCCTGTTGTTGGACAATTTTTTGCCAATCACCCTTTGAAATTTGCGTTGTCATCAAATTACAATCAAACCCTGGATGGGACACGGCCGCCAAAACGGCCCCCGTATGGACATCAAGGACAATGCCGGTTCCGCTGATTTCGCGTTGCAAAATATCATGAACAGCTTGTTGCAGGGGAAAATCAATCGTCAGGGTGATGTCGTCCCCGCTAATACTGGGAATGGAACTGATGTCGCGAACCACCCGCCGGGTTGCGTTAACCTCCACCTGTTTCAGGCCATGCTTTCCCCGAAGGTGTGTGTCGTACGTTTTTTCCAACCCATTTTTCCCAATGCGATTCCCCGTAATGCCGATTGTTGGATCAGTGTCCACCTCGCGTTCCGATGCGGCCGCAACGTATCCTATGACATGGCATGTTTCAAGGGGATAGGGATAAAAACGCGATTGATCCTTTTCAACTGTGACACCCAAAAGGTCTGGTGCGTGAAGTTCTAGTTGAGCCAGCTCATCCCACGACAAGTTATCCTTAAGGGAAATGGGCAAACGCCGTTTAGATTTTTTAATTTGTTCCCACAAGGCAGCAATCGTCGCATCGTCGTACTGCAGAATTCCCCTGAGCTTTTCAAGAATTTCCCTGCTGTTTTCTTTTTCATCCGGATCCAAAACACTGCGATATGTAATGCGATTGTTGGCCAATATAATACCAGAACGATCATAAATAAAACCACGACGGGGCGGTGTATAAATTGTCTGGATCCGATTTTTGTCGGACAATATTTTGAAATTTTTCCCCTGTGCAATTTGCAAATAATACAAACGACCCACCAAACCCAAAGTCAGCACGCCCTGCATCGAAAGCAGCATCATTGCGCGTCGTGTAAACGATAAAGTTTGATCTTGCTTACTCACTATAGTATTTTCCTGAAAAGTCAATAGACAACAGGATAGATTTTTGGATGGTCCCATCGGGCCTTGCCCTCCTCGCTATGACGTCATGGCGAACGAACGAAGAGAGTGTGGCCATCCAGAAATCTATCTCTCTATTGATCACGTAGAAAAACACTATAAACGCCTTTTATTTTTTCTTAATAGAGGTTTGGTTTGCTCTTCGCAACAAGAGCATCATAATCATTTTTTGCATCCAAATCCCCCTGATCAGCGGCCATTTTAAAATATTTGATGGCGTTCCCAAGATCTATAGCCCCACCGATTCCATCACGCATCACCGTGGCATAATTAAATTGTGCCTGAACATGATTGTTATCAGCCGCCTTTTGAAAATAGGCACGGGCTTCCGCTTGGTTTTTAGGACCACCCTCTCCGTCACAAAGCATCATAGCATAACCATTCTGCGCCGATGCATTTCCCTGATCCGCAGATAATTTGCTGTATTTTCGAGCACCCTCTAAGTTAATCGATCCATATTCACCATAATACATCATTCTGGCAAGACCAATCTGCGCCTCCGAATCCCCTTTGTCAGCCGCCCATTTAAAGTATTTATAGGCATTTTTTAGATCTTTAGCCCCACCTTCGCCATGATAAAGCATCTTAGCATACTCACGTTGCGCCTTCATGTTTTCTTTATCTGCGGCAAGCTTAAGGTATTCCCGGGCTTCTTCTTTGTTTTGAGAGCCCCCCTCCCCATCACGCACCATCGTGGCATACCAATGCTTCGCCTCCACATGGTCCTTATCCGCAGCAAGCTTAAAATATTTCCGGGCTTCTTCTGGATTTTTACCTCCACCCTTTCCATCATAAAGCATCAATGCATACAAATAATGTGCAATAATAAAATTATTCTTTATGGCAGATTTTAAATATCTCCTCGCTTGCTGAAAATCGGCATCACTACTGTCTCTGTTTATAATTATTGACGCATAATTAATTTGCGCCTCTGAGTGCCCTGCAGAAGAAGCCGATTTAAGATATTCAATGGCTTTTTCTTGATTTGGCCGACAACCCTCCCCGCTATAAAGCATCCTTGCATATAGACTTTGTGATGGCAAAAATCCTTCCTCTGCGGCAAGCCTCAGATGATTGAGCGCCCCTGGCAGGTCTATTTCTCCACCCTTTCCACTACGAAGTGTCTCGGCATACAAATGTCGCGCTGGATTAAATCCGCTTTCTGCGGCATCCCCTAAATGTTTGCGCGCCTCTGGCAGATCCACATCTCCTCCCTTTCCATCAAGAAGCAATAAGGCATACTGAAGCCTGGAAAATGTCCGTTCATTATTCAGGATCAACGGATTGTCGATGGCCAATTTAAAGTATTTACGAGCCCCCTTCAGATCAATGACATCCCCACCATCCCCGCTCTGAAGCATCATGGCATAATTGAATTGTGCGATTGACTGCCCCTTGAGGGCGGCAATTCTAAAATATTTATAGGCCTCTTTCAGATCTATTTTTCCACCTTTCCCCTGAAGTAGCATTAAGGCGTAATCAGTCTGCGCATCTATGCGTCCATTATCCGCAGCCATCCTAAGATATTTACGCGCCTCCCCCATGTTTATGGGCCCCCCTTCCCCATTCAAACACATCATGGCATAAATGGCTTGTGCCTCCACCCTTCCGCTGTATGCGGCCTTTTTATAATATTTTCGTGCTTCTGCCCTGTTTGTCGCATCAAGATCCTGCGCATATAAAATACCAGCAAGGGCGAATTGTGCCTGCACCTGCCCATTATCAGCTGCCATTTTGAAATAACGACAAGCCTCTTTATAGTCTGTATCACCACCCTGCCCCGCAAAAAGCATCCACGCATATTTATTCTGAGACTCCGCATTCCCCGACGCAGCTTCTATCCTGATGCGTTCGCGCATTGTCCTTTCAATATTTTTTTCACAACCTAAACTTTCCTGAAAATCGCACGCCATACACGGAACAACCAAAAGAAGACTGAGAATTTTTACGCTAATCCGGGATACCATCTGTATACTCTAAACGCTGTTTAATTTTATGCTACCAAAAACAAGTGAATAAAATTATACATTGCGAAATAGATCGTATGTCAATATTTTTATTGCAAGCATATTCAGAATTAATTGGCTGGTGATAATTTATTCAACAGTTTGACTGCGAATGGATATAGACTCACAGGGAAAAGAATGCCCCATAACAATGGGTGCAGGCTGATATCTTGCCAGAACACACAAGACAAGACCATCCAATGCACCACCGATGCCACAAGATAAAATACAGCCACCCCACACCAACCCGATATAATCGTCCCATTGAGAGGGGTATTTTTTAAAGTCAAAAGAATACCGTGCAATAAAAGCAACCCGAAGCTTGATGTTCCTATTGGATAACCGTAAATAGCATCCTGAATCAATCCAACAAGAAATAGGGACCAAGTCGGAGTCATTAGGGGATGATAAAGGGTGCCAATGTACATCAAAAGCAGATAGGCATTCAGTGGGATGTTAAGCCGCCCAAATACCGGAATTGCATCCACAAGAACAAAAAAGCACGATAAACAAAAAAACAGAAATTTCTGAATACCGCATTTCAATCGTTGTGCGTAAATCATGAATGAACCGCAACATATTCAAGGGTAAGCGTTTCAGAAATAGGCGTTGCAAATACAGCAAAATTATCAATGCGGCTAACAATGGCAACGGGCAACCCTGGTGGAAAGATCCCCCCATACCCAGAGGTTAACAAACGATCCCCGGCGGAAATGGATAGTTTATCAGCGTTTTCCGGTTGTTCTATGTGGGCCAAGGAAAGCTCACCGGTGTTAGACCCCGCCACGATGGCTTGGGTACCTGTGGATTCAATTCGGACTGGAATTCGTGAATTGATATCGGTTATCAACATAACGCGGGCTGTTGCTTGCCCCACATCGACAATGAGACCAACGACGCCTTGGGGGCTGGTGACGGCCTGGTTTTTCATCAAGGGGCTGTCTTTTGGCTGCGCGACAATCATCGTAGACCGCACCCCATCAAGGGGCATCCCCAAAACTTTGACGGTTGTAAAATTTCCCTTATCGGAGGGTAAAAAATGAGACAGTTCACGCAGGTGTTGATTTTCCCGTTCATAAAAAAGCGCCCGATTTTTCCATTCGATCAAACGAAGATCTGTTTCTTTTAATGTCTTGATTTCTTCCTGAAGGGTTTTTTGGCGTTGGAAATAGGCTGTCGAATCCTTGATCATCATCAAAGGTTCGTTAATATAATGAACAAGCATAGCTGACAGATCCATCAGCAGACTGTTGACTGAACGCAAGAAACGATTTTCCGAAGAAAATGACAAGGAAACAAGCCCAGATAAAATACAAAACAGCATTGCGACAACTGTTTTTTTTCCCACAACCTGGGACCGTTTAAAAAGACGGGTCATAAAAACAAACACAATATGACTGCGCCTAAGGCCGCTCGCCTTCATTCTAAAAAGGGACAGAATCATGTTTTATTGTTTATTATTGCCAGGATACGACTGATTCTATCTGCAAATGTAATGACAACGCAAGTCTTGCCTTGCACTATTTATAATGACTTTTTGAGTAAAATATGTGATGTTTAAACAAATTTTTCCCTATTGTTTTTGACTATTTCGTAACATTCCCATAACAAGGCTGTTCATGACCACCACACAAATCTTAATTACATCCAATTCATTGCCATTGATGCAGGAACTAAAAGAAGTCTATGGCGCCCGATACCTGTTAAAACGGCTTATTTGGCGCGATTTAAAGGTCCGCTACAATAATACAGCACTCGGTGTTTTTTGGAACGTGCTGCAGCCGCTTGCAATGATGATTATTTTCGTTCTTTTCCTTGGATTGTTATTTCGGGATCAAACTTATGGTGTGCCAACGTCGATTTATACCTATTCGGCATTGTGTTTCTGGCATTTTTTCTCGCGTGCGCTGTCACAGGGCGGGATGTCTTTTATCAGTTTTCAGGGGTTGATCACAAAGGTCTATTTCCCGCGGCTTATTGCCCCAATTTCCTATGTCGCTGGGGCCGCCGTTGATTTTTTTGTGGCCTATGGCCTTTTGATTTTGTTGCAGCTTTTTTACGGAGCCTTCAATTTTAAGCAATTTCTTTTTGTTCCCATTATTTTTGCGGGCTTATTCCTGTTCGCCCTTTCCCTGGCGATTTTGTTTTCGGCATTAAGCGCAAAATATCGGGATTGCGTTCATTTAATTCCGCTGATTATGCAGCTTTGGGTTTTTTGCTGCCCGATTATGTATCCCTATTCCATTGTGCCAGAACGTTATCTTTGGCTATACAATCTGAACCCATTGGTTGGCTATATCCAACTGTTTCGGTGGGCTGTAACCAGCTCATCTCCTTTTCCGGATATTTCATGCGTTTTGATATCGGTCATTGTAACAATAGTCTTTATAACCATGAGCCTGGTTTATTTCGTTCGCGTTTCTCCAACCCTTGTTGATGAGCTTTAGGATGATGCCCAATACAATGATTCACGTTGATGGAATTTCAAAACGCTATATTTTGCATCCCGATGGAACGCGCGGCTCTTTTAAAGAGGCCATATTTGCCCATTTTTCAAAAAATCGCCGACATTTACACCATGAACCAAAGGAATTCCTAGCCCTCAATGATGTTTCGTTCACCGTAAGGGCAGGTGAAATTCTAGGAATCTTGGGGCATAACGGATCGGGTAAAAGCACGCTTTTGAAAATCCTGTCCCGCATTACGGCGCCATCAACGGGGAAAATTCATATCAGCGGAAGCGTTCGATCTTTGCTGGAGGTTGGAACCGGGTTTCACCCCGAACTGACAGGTCGCGAAAATGTATATTTATCATGCGCGATTTATGGGCTGTCAGAATCAAAGACCGGCGATATTTTTGATACTATTCACGAATTTTCTGGCATTGGTGATTTTATCGATGTGCCCGTTAAATTTTATTCATCAGGCATGTCCGTGCGTCTGGCTTTTGCTGTATCAACCCACGTAAAAGCAGATATATTATTATTGGATGAAATTTGGGCCGTTGGTGATGCTGATTTCCAGCAAAAAAGCCTTGCCAAAATGCGGGAACTTATTAAAAGCGGCGTTACCGTTTTGATGGTAACACATGATCCAGTGGTCGTTAATGAATTCTGCACACGCACACTAACCCTTGAAAAAGGTCAAATTAAGGAATAGCTTATGTCTGCTCAATACCCCTTGGTTCCAACAATCCTGTGCGGGGGCGCCGGATCCCGCTTGTGGCCCTTGTCACGGGAACACAACCCAAAACCATTCATCAGATTGCAGGATGGGCAAAGCCTGATCCAAAAAGCCTTTTTACGGGGGGCAAATCTTCAGGCTGTATCGGACATTTTGACCGTTACCAATCGCGAATTTTTCTTTCGTGTTGAGGATGATTATCGTGAAATTGCAAACCAGATTATACCCCTTCAAAAGCATTTTATCCTGGAACCATTCGCCCGTAATACAGCACCCGCTATAGCTGCTGCTTGTTTATATGCACAACAAAACATTTCGGAAAACGCCATTTTGTTGATGCTGGCCGCAGATCACATCATCATGGATCAAATGGCCTTTTCAATCGCGGTTGATCGGGCGTTTGAGCTGGCCAAAAATAATAAAATTGTCACATTCGGCATCACCCCAACAGGCCCAGAAACGGGTTATGGGTACATCGAATTTAAGGGTTCGGATGTTTTACGATTTGTTGAAAAGCCCGACAGGACGACCGCAAGCACATATGTTGAATCAGGACGTTTTTTGTGGAATTCAGGGATGTTCTGTGTCAGTGCCCAAAAAATGCTGGATGAAATGGCGCTTTATTGCCCCGATATTTTAACGAAAACGAAACACGCGTTGGATCGCGCGCATTGCTCCAAAGGGGATGATTTCACCCAAGTTTATATTCAACCCCATGATTTTGAGGGTGTTCCATCGGATTCGATCGATTATGCCATCATGGAAAAGACAAAAAATGCCACCGTTGTCGCCTGCGATATTGGGTGGAGCGATATTGGATGCTGGCGGTCCCTTGGGGATTTGACCGCACCAGATGAATCAAACAACCGCATTGATGGAAAGGCCGTTGTCAAGGATACAAAAAACTGCACAATCCTGGGCAAAGATCGCGTTATTGCTGCCGTTGGCCTTGATAACTTAGTGATTATTGACACACCCGACGCATTGCTGGTGGCCAATAAAAATGCAACCCAGGATGTTAAAAGCATTTTTAATTCGCTAAAGCTTGATAACCATGACGCACATAAACTTCATAAAACAGCACACAGACCCTGGGGAACCTATACGGTTCTCGAAGAAGGTCTTTGTTACAAAATCAAACGTATCGAGGTTAAGCCCGGGGCACGTTTAAGTTTGCAAATGCACCATCATCGATCCGAACATTGGGTTGTGGTGTCGGGCTGCGCAAAGGTGATCAACGGAGATCAAGAATTAATTTTAAACGTCAATGAATCCACATATATTCCAGCAACACACAAACATAGACTTGAAAACAGCGGATCGGATATGCTAATCCTGATCGAGGTGCAAACAGGGACATACCTTGGCGAAGACGATATTGTTCGATTCGAAGATCATTATGGAAGATTATAAATAAAACTATTTGTTTTATGTTCTTTAATATTCAGAATTAGCCCTATTTTAAAATAAGACAATTGATGAGTAATTGTAAAATGAAGTCGCGTATAAGGCAATTTTTAATTGTAATTTTGAGAAAAATTATCCCCCTAGTTAGGAATCATCCCTTTTTGAAAAAAACCGCGCCAGTGGTTAGGGCTTTATTGCCAGCATTTATATCGGTTAAGCTGCAAAACACTTACCGGTATGTATCTGTATCTATGCAAAAAGAATTTTACAGACCAAAAACCATTAACGACCTAAGCCCCAATGAACAAAAATTATATCTAATGCTGGCAGCAAAGAGCCAACAAAAAAACAGAAACATATAAAATGCGTATTTTAATCGATCTACAAAGTATCCAAGGCGGTAGCAAAAATAGAGGGATAGGTCGTTACGCGCTTTCCCTAACTCAGTCTATGGTGAAACACAAAGGCGATCACGATATATTGATACTAATCAATGGTTCTTTTGCAGATACTGTTGATTCTATCAAGTCCTCATTTGAGGGGCTCATCCCAAAAGAAAATATTTTTATATTTTACGATGTTAAATTGGATAGTGATTCACGGCAAATACATCTGGATACATCGGAATTTATCAGGGAAAAGACTATAGAATATATCAATCCAGATGTTGTTTTGTTAACAAGTCTTTTTGAGGGGAATATTGATAGCTGCATTACAAGCATACATAAACATGAAAAAGATATTCCGATTGCGGTTGTTTTTTACGACCTGATACCGCTTGTCTTTTCATCTATATATTTGCAAGACTGCTCCCTTGCACCATGGTATCACGAAAAAATAGACAATCTTGCCAGGGCCGATTGTTTGTTGGCGATTTCCGAAGCAACCAAACAAGATGGAATCACCCACCTTAATTTTTCAGATCATAATTGTATTAATATTTCAACGGGTTCTTCGTCATATTTTCGCCCGATAGAATTAAGCGAAAATGAACGCAAGACACTTTTCAACCATTACGGCATACAGAAATCGTTCGTTATGTATTCCGGTGGGGTCGATTATCGTAAAAACCTAGAATTCTGCATAAAAGCATATTCATTACTTGACGATGAAATCAGAAAAACCCATCAACTGGTTTTTGTATTTTCCGTGCACCCTGATGAAAAAAATCATCTTAAGAAATTTGCAAAAAAATGTGGCTTAAGAAGTGATGAATTTATTTGCACGGGCTATGTGCCTGATGAGGATTTACTAAAGCTTTACAATTTATGCAAGGTTTTTGTTTTCCCATCCTTGTATGAGGGGTTCGGCCTTCCTGTACTGGAGGCCATGCAGTGTGGCCGCGCTGTAATCGGATCCAACGTTTCCAGTGTACCCGAAATTATTGTGCGCGAAGATGCCCTTTTCGATCCAAAGGACGAAAATTCGTTTTGCCAAAAACTAAAACATGTCTTGGTGGACAATGCTTTCAGGAAAGACCTTGAGGAATACGGACTGGAACGAGCTAAAAATTTTTCCTGGGATGAAACAGCAAAAAAGACCATAAAAGCCATGGAAGATTTAGCATTAAACCATCCAAAAAAGAATCAACTAACGACAAAACACCAAAGACTTGCTTACATTTCCCTGTTGCCCCCAGAAAAATCGGGTATCTCCGATTACAGCGCTGAATTGCTTCCGGAATTAGCGCATCACTATGATATTGAGGTTATTGTTAATCAAAAATGCGTCACAACACCCTGGATTCTAGAAAATTGCCCCGTACGCACCGTCGATTGGTTTTGCGCAAATGCCAGTACATATGATCGCATTCTTTATCATTTCGATAATTCACACGTACACACATATATGTTTGATCTGCTCAATAGAATTCCAGGCGTTGTCGTGTTACATGATTTCTTCTTGTCCGGAGTCTTGAATTTTCTTCGTACATACGATTGTGAACATTTTACCGAAGATTTGTATCGTTCTCATGGATATAAAGCCATTTTTGATTATATAAGAAAAAATGATCATGAGGAGATTATCACAAAATATCCCTGCAATTATGATATTTTTAAAAACTCCCTAGGAATTATTGTTCATTCTGAGCACAGCCAAAAATTAAGTCAGAAATGGTATAACGATTGCAGCTCCACGACAATTGTTCCCCTTTTATGTGCCCCTGCCAATATCTCAACAAAAACGGAGATCATAAAAAATGAACTAGGTTATGATGAGGAAAATTTTATCATTTGCAGCTTTGGTCTTATGGATTCAAAGAAACTCAGCCATCGCGTTCTGGATGCCTTTTTAGGTTCCGACCTTGTAAATAAAAAAAACTGCCTTCTTGTGTTTGTTGGGGACTGTGAGAATTTATACGGAAAGGAACTTATTGCACGGATAAATGAACTAGGCCTGGAAAATCGAATTCGTTTTACGGGATGGACCGACGAACATAAATATCGTCAATACTTAAAAATTACCGACATAGCGATTCAGCTACGAACGCAGTCGAGAGGAGAAACATCCAAAGCAATCCTTGACTGCATGAATCATGGTATCCCAACAATTATTAATGCACATGGAAGCGCCACTGAGCATGCGGAAGATTCAGTTTACAGAATCCCCGATAATTTTATCGATGCAGAACTGATAACTGCACTAGAAGACTTGCATTGCAATAAAGAAAAACGTGAAGCATTGGGTCATTTATCAAGACAAGCCATCATAGATAATCACTCCCCAAAGAAGTGTGCGGAATTATACAAAGAATCAATTGAAGCTTATTATCAAAGCCCAAAGGCACGATTTTTCGATATGGTTAACCAATTCGCTCTTTTTGGTGTTAAAAATGATATGATAGACATAGATTACATAGGGCTATCCAGAATACTGGCAATGTCAGCACCAAATTCATGCACTAAGACTATTTTTATAGATGTTTCAGATTTTATGAAAAACCATCAAAATAACGGAAGATTTCATCCTATTCATTCGCTATTGCACCCCTTGATTTTCAATACCCCAAAAGGATACAGAGCAGAACCTGTCTACCTGAATACAAAAAAAGCTAGCTATAAATATGCAAGGTCGTTTGTGTTTAATTATTTTTATGCTTCAATCAAAGAAAACCCTTATTTAAAAAAATTCAAGGATGACTCTATTGATTATCAATCTGGCGATATTTTTTTAACGACCGGTTATTCTGACAGAGGTTCCCACGAAAAAGATTGTGCTTTGTCGATGAAAAACCATGGGGTGCAGATTGCATTTTTTGATAAAGATTTGCGTTTATGGATTGAAGAAAACCA